>JAOTWM010000166.1 GCA_029862885.1 Gammaproteobacteria bacterium | reverse complement strand
GACGTCGGTGTATTGGTATCGTCGAAAGCGGTGCAGACGGCCGACCAGGCGATATTTAAACATATCGGCGTTGAACCGGCGGACAAATCAATCGTTGCGCTAAAAAGCTCCGTGCATTTTCGCAATGACTTTGACGCTATGGCGAGCGCAATATTCGTGGTGTCGGCGCCGGGCCCTGTCCACGCAGATCCGCGAGTACTTGACTTTAAAAATATCCGGCCTGGAGTTCGGCGCGTGCCGCAAAGTTGAGTCTCGGCTCTGGGGAACCAACCGGAGCCGGGCGCGATCTAATCCCATCTATGCAAAATTCGGCGGCATGTCCGGCCAGATTGTTTGTGCTCTTGTTTTTTCTGAGTGGCCAAGCGATGGGAGCGGCTCTCGAACCACTCGTCATTTTGTCGCAACCCGGGCCCTGGTCCGCGGTGTCTCGATTGGTGGGTTATGACGGGCGCGTGTGGTTTGCCAACAGTGTTAAGTTTCTGAATCATAACTCCGCCGATCTTTATAGTTATGACCCGAGTAATGGTGCGACTCGCTACGAGAAACACCTGTTCAGCCAGGATCTCGGCAAACCGATTGTGTATGACAACCTATTGTATTGGCCTTATGAAGATGCGCGTTCGACCACCGGTGGAGGTGAATTTTCAGTCACCAACGGCCGCGATTGGGTAAAAAATATCCTCACCCACGCGGATGTGTTTCATGTTCATGCCATGGTCCAACTGGGCACTCAACTATTTGCCGCAACCTCGGCTTGGCGTGCCGGATTACAACGATCGACCGATGGCGGACGGACCTGGGAGGTCGTTTACGATCATGATACGCCCGAAGGGCGAGTGTCACGTATTACCAGCGTAGTTGAGTTCGACAACACAATTTATGGGGGCCTCATCAGCAACAGCCAGCCGGGGTCGAAGTTGTTGCGTTGGACGGATGAGACATTCGAGGCCGTCCCCGAGTGGCCAGCGGGATCGGCGACTACTGCACTTGCCGTATACGATGGATTTCTGTATGCCGTGAATGCAAATGCCAGGGAACGGTCGGTGTGGCGAAGCAATGGAACGATGGCGGAAAAGGTTGGCGGTCTCGATGATAAATCTGTGCACGCGTTTGCGGTTGGCAATCATGAATTGTGGGCGATCAGCGCGGCGGATAATTCTGGCGAGCTGCTGCGTAGCGAAGACGGCAAGCGCTGGACGGTAGAGCAGACTTTCGACGATGCACGACCTGTAGACATTATTGTTATCGGCGGTCGAGTCTATGTCGGCACAATTGGACCCGCAGATCGCGGCGCGTTGTGGGGTTCTGCAGCACTGACCGACTCGGAAATAGCAGTTGGCATGCCGCCCTTGGTCGTCCAATCCGAAGAGTTAGAAATCGTAGCAGACGTTGCTGCAGAGCTAGCAGATACCCTGCAAACGCCGTTCGCGAGTTTCAGAGACTATCGTACCCGGTTGGTGAACTTATTACGGCCGCTCGCACTAAGTCGGAAAATCGACGTCGGTCGAGTGTTATCAATGCAGTTATCGAATGATTTCCCCGCGAGTTCGTTGCCGACGTTCGCGCACGAGATCGATATTCCTAGTGCTAATCGTTGGTATTTGCTGTGGGCAATTGGATTGAACGGCCACGGCACTGTGCCGGTCGATATGCTTAGAACGCATTGGACTAGGCTTGCGAATCGCCCGGAAAAATATTTCGAGCCACTATTGGGAGCCATCGCGGCCGTCGGTGACATTGGGCAAAGTGACAGTGCGACGCTTGGTGCACTAATCGAGCACCTATCCGCTAGCGACGAACCGTTGTGGCTAAAAGGCGACATTGTTGGCGCGTTGACCAGCCTGTCGGGCAACCGATTTGGGTACGATTTCGATGCTTGGAGGGGATGGTGGCAACAGCACGAGAATGAAATGATTCGAATTCCGGCAGGCGAATTGGTCATGGGGTCGGAAAACGGGGATAGCCCCGAACAACCCGTACATAAGGTTGTCGTGTCCGAGTTTGCCATCGACCGGCATGAAGTGACGAACGCAAGCTTCGCCTATTTTACGACTACTACAGGCCATGTCACGGATGCCGAAAAGTCAGGCCGAGCGTGGCATTGGGATGGCCGCTGGCATCGGGTTGATCGCACCGACTGGCAGCACCCGCGTGGACCCGGCTCTTCAATAGAAGGGCTGGAGGCGCATCCTGTCGTGCAGGTGAGTTGGTATGACGCGACCGCATACTGCGAGTGGCGTGGCAAACGCTTGCCGACGGAAGCGGAATGGGAGCGTGCGGCGCGTGGCGAGGGTGGCCGCGTGTACGCCTGGGGCAGCCAACCTCCCAATCGTGGAAGCCAACGCCAGGCATCGTATGGAAGTGACACATGCTGTGCTGCCGACGAGCATGACGGTTATTTATACACAGCACCGGTTGGCAGTTTTCCTGCTGGGGCATCGCCGTTCGGTGTCGAAGACATGACGGGAAACGTGTGGGAGTGGGTCACGGATGGCTACGATCCGAATTACTATTCGCGCTCGCCACCGATGGACCCGGTTAATAGCGACAGCGCGGACGAAAAGGTGATACGCGGTGGCGGCTGGGGCAATAATCCCGAGGGATTGCGGGCCAGCTTACGCCATGCCAACCCGCCGCATTACGCGTTATCGATGGTGGGCTTTCGTTGTGCGCGGTGAGTCATGTTGAATGGCGATTGCGATCCATTTTGCCGTTCGCAGCCGCCCTCAATTTGTCGCGGTGAAATCTGATCGGATTGCAGTTGCTAATAAAGAGTCGGGGGAGAAACTATGCTCGATATAGAAAGCGTCAATCACATTGGTATTCGCATATACGACAAAGCGCGCTCGGTGGCGTTTTACGAGAATTTCGGATTCGCGTTTCGCGGTGATACAGGTTTTGAGGAAGGTCAGCCAATCGTAATGAGACATCCGAGCGGTGTCATGCTGAATCTAGTCGGCCCATCCTTAGGCAAGCTCTGATGGTACAGCCATATTGCGCAGGCTAATTTGCAGTGGGTGGGGCACTGCGCAGTAGAGATTCGGCGAGCCGTCGTTCTTCATCGGTAACGCGGCGATAGCCGCGCGTATATGGCCAGCCATACGCCCATCGATACGTCGTTGGCCAGTATGGGGAGCCGCCCGCGCGCACGGCGAGCCACATCGCGCGCGCCAACGTTTCGTTCTCAACCTCGGCAATACAAATTTCTAATTCCCTGTCGGCTGTAGCACGCTGTGCGGCAGCGCCGCCCAGCCAGTAAGCTTGGTCGTGTCTATGGCAGCAGTTACGCCAGCGTTGTGGGTCGTCGAGTGGGCCATCCGGGAAGCTGCTGCATCCGTCGCTAGTGAATGCCGATAACCGGTCCGGATATTGGCATGCTCCGAGGGCGGCCGCGAGGGCGGCCGCAATGGATAGCCGCACCACGGTGTGGATTGCATTTTTGCGCATATAAAATCAGAATCCTCGGTAGTCCGCCGAAGTGTCCCAGAAAATACTATGCATGGGAACGACTGGAGATCCGCCGATCGCGTTTTCTCATTGTGTCCTCGTGCCCCGGGAGCGAAGGCTGCTACCTGAAATATTGGCAGCGACGAATGAAACGATGTCGCTCTGAATATTGATCGACATCAATGCCAAATATCCAACGCCTGATTAATGTACTCTAATCACATAATGGCCAATTTATAGGTTGCTCGGAGAAAAACTATGATTAAAACGCTAATGTCTATCGCGGTGTTGCTAGTGCTGTGTAATCAGCCGGCCGTAGCGGCCGAAGGCGAGGGTGGTTTGGTCACGTTTCGAGCCATGACGACCGAACTCGCATTACAGGCGGCGCAGGCGGCACTCGCTTCTTGCCGCAAAAGTGGCTACCAGATTGCCGTTGCAATCGTTGATCGGGGCGGCAACGTGCAGGTTGTATTGCGCGATCGGTTTGCCGGGCCCCATACGCCGAACACGGCAATCAGCAAAGCCTGGACCGCGGTCAGTTTTCGCACCGACACGACGGAGTTGGCCGACTTAAGTCAGGCGGGCCAGCCGCAGTCGGGAGTCCGAAACGTCCCCGGTGCGTTGATGATTGGCGGCGGTAAGACCATCGAATCGGCCGGTTCGATCGTCGGCGGCATCGGAATTTCCGGCGCGCCCGGTGGCGATGCCGACGATGTCTGCGCAGTGGCCGGGATAGAGGCTATCAGCGATACGCTGAATTTCTAAGGGCACTAGGGTGATGGCCCAGGGCGCATGAACATATATTGAGCCCAATGAATAATTTAACTCAATAAAACAAATAATTTAAGGTTATTTTATAGAAATAACTTCAACTTTTCTTCATCAATTATCGCAATTTTCCGATTGGTGACGATCGGGATTGCGGTACCGTCCGTCCGAATCGCCCACGCCTTTTTTCAAGGGTGTGGACTACACTGGAATACGAGGTCGAGCTGAGGAAGACGACTCTCGAGACCATGTAATGAGAGTTATCGGACATAGCGGTTGCTACGCAAACAATTCAAATCACGGGGGTAATTTAAAAATGAATCGATTACTACGAAAATCTGCATTGGTGTCGGTACTCACGGCCGGCTTGGTGTTGTTGTTGTCGGCATGCGGCGGCGGTGGCTCTTCGTCGGGAGGCGGTGGCACTGCTATTGGAGCCGGAGCGACATCGATCGTACGCGGAAACGTTACCGGCATTGGCAATGCCCAAGCGATGTTTATTCAACGGATGCCGGGTTCCGGAGTTGAACAAATCGTTAAGTTGATCGCCGATGGCGTTATTTCTTCCGCTTATGCGGGTACGGCGGGCGTTATTGTATGTGTAATCGTGGACGGGTCCGATCCTTTGGCATATTGCGATACTACCGACTCGAATGGTGACTTCGCGATCGACTTGAGCCCTGTTGCGGCGGGAACTTATCCTATCACCTTTGCTTATAATGGCGTGACGTACACTTCTGAAATCACAGTCATCGACGACGCCATTGTTGACGCGACCGTTGAAATTGATGAAGTAGAAGGCGATGTATCAATTGAAGGCATCGACATCATATTACTCGATGATGGGGTCAGCGATGACGACGGCGACGCCGGCAACGTCGTGAAAACCACGATTTGCCATAAACCCGGTACGCCAGCTGAAAAAACAAAGCAGGTCCCCGAGCCAGCGGTTCCCGGTCATATGGGCCACGGTGATACCGAGGGTGCGTGCCCTGGCGGGACGGTAGCCGACTCTGGTGACGAACCGATAGACTCGGACGGCTAAGGGTAGAAGTTACGCACGCAGCGTTACAGTTAAGTTGTAAAAATGAGAGGGCCGCTATCAAGCGGCCCTTTTTTATGGACTATTTTCGGTTAGTCTGTGTCGGTTTACATGTATAGCCAAATTCGAACCCGGAAGCTGTTTCGCAATGCCGCACTTTTCCTCCAACGGATTCGCTGCTCGTCGGCCCAACGCCTGTCAGCGGGCGTTCGACATCGCTGCGGATATGGATGTCGATGCGAACGGGCCCAGTCACCGAGGCGATGACCACGTACGCTAGTACTGATCCGAATCGGTGCGCGACCGGCGATAACGGTGGCCGGGAATTCGAAATCGGCACGGTGCGGGTCGTGGCGGCCGGTGTCGATGCTCCGCCGTTCGCCGTCGATATGCTTGTATTGGAGCAAGATACGTACCTGCTCATGGTCGACGACGGTATGATTTGCGAGCCCCCCGAACCGCTCACTGCATTAGCCGATGAGCTGCCGCGACAGCCCGTGCTAAGCGGCGGCACGGTTATCGTGCGGGAATCGCGACCCATGCAGCTATTGGCAGTGGTGCACGATATTGAACGCGAGCCAACTTGGAGCGAGCAATGGATCACCCTTGCGCTCGACAACATAGTGACGGAATGCATCCGGCATGATATCGAGTCGATCGCAATGCGCCCAATGGCATATCGTCACGGTGGATTCCCAATCAACCGCTTCATTGAATTGTTGCGCAATGCGCTGACGCAGCCCACGGGCGATTTGCGACGCGTATGGTTGGTGTGGCCCAGCAGTTATCATGCCAGCGTAGCTGGCACGGCTTTCACGTAGGCCGGATAGAGCGAAAGCGAAATCCGGCGTGTATGCTCGGGAATCCGGCTTGGTGTCGCGGATCGGCCGCACGCTTAAATTGCGGCCGAGTGCGTAAGAGTTTACTGCCCGAACGGCGTGTCGACAGTAACGAAAGTGTCAGGTCGAAAGCCATTAAAATCAGTGCATAGCGCGTTACTGTACGCACCGGCCAATCCGAATTCCAGCCAATCGCCTTCGCGTATATCTGTCGGCAAGCGCAACGGCACAGGCAATACATCGAGGCCGTCGCAGGTCGGGCCAAACACCTCGAATTCCTGCTGACCCGAGTACGCGTTGATGCCGACCTTCCGCACCGGCAACGCGATTCCAAGGGACGGTGCAATCAAACTGCCGTAGCGGCCGTCATTGATGTACAAACGATTATTCTTACGCAATTGCACTTGTACGACGAGCGATTGTGCGCCTGCCACTAGCGCTCGGCCCGGCTCGCACATAATGGCGCACTGGTTAGATAGTCTCATTGTTTCGAGGCCGTCGCGGACTACGTCCAAATAGCACTCCAACGGCGGCGCGTTAACCCCATCGTAATTGACCGGAAAGCCGCCACCGACATCAAAGCACGAGAGTTCGGTCCCGGCGTGGTACAGCGCTTGTGCCGCCGCCTTGAAGCCGGCCGCAAACGCCGCTGGATCCAGGCATTGTGAACCCACATGGAATGCCAATCCGACTTTGAAGCCGCGTTCCGCGCTTGTTCGCAGAAGTTCGCTCGCCAATTCCGCGTCAGCGCCAAATTTGTCGGACAGATCGAACATGACATTCGCCGCCGGTGTCGCTATTCGCACGACGATGACGGCGTTGCGTTCCGTCAATTCATCGCAAAGCTTTTCGAGTTCGTCTCGATGATCGATAACAAAATGTCTAACGTTATAGTTGTTATACGCGTCGCGAATTGCGCCGCGCGCCTTCACAGGGTGCATGAAGTACGTGTTGGCATCGGGGTGTTGGGTCTTGACAGCAGCGATCTCGACCAGGGAGGCCGTATCGAAATCCCGGATTCCGGCGTCGTAAAGACCACGCACGATGATGGGCTCGGGGTTGCTTTTGACTGCATACATCACTGTCCCCGGAAACCCGTCGACAAAGCGCCGTACCGTATCGCGCAACACCGCCGGACGAATACAGTACACGGGTTGCTCGGGCCGCAGATCCATTACCATCGATTCCACATCGTGGAAATGCGCAGGCGTGCCCTCGGTTTGAGACTCCGGGTTTACTGCGGCACTGCGTTGCATAACGGTTCGCCGCTTTCAATATGCCGAAACCAGCGAGTCATTGGTTGATACCCGTGGCCGTCAATGTTTGGAGCCTCGCGTTTCGCACTGATATCGTGTAGCGAAACGGTCCGACTTTCGATACTAAACCGCGCCCGATCCGAATCGTTGGTGACGCCGACGTGCAGATGGGCACCCGAGAAACACAACAACTCACCAGGTTGCGGCATGACTCGCAGTTCGTCGCGGCGGTCGATCTCGGCACGCAATTCGGGTGCCGGCGGATAGCCGATTTCGGCAGCGCACGCGGCGGCATCGCGGCGTTCCATATAGGTTTCGAATTTCCAAGTGTCGCTCGTATTTGCGATCGGCGTGTGCCAATAGCGTGGATAAAACGCGATCGTACGTCGTGGACTCAATGGATATACCGGCAGCCACCAATTGACTTGCTGGTATAAATTTGAACCCCAGGTATCGCGATGAACGTGAGTGGTCGACATCGCTCCGCCCGAGTGCGAAGCACCGTAGGGGAGGATGCGCAAGCCGATGCGATCGCGATAGCATTGTTCGGTATCTACTCCCACGGCGTGCAAGCAGTGCCGGAACAGGCGTTTGCTCTGGGCGTCGCGGCGGAAACGTTGCTGCAGTAATTCCGCAGCGGCGATATACGGTTTGCACTCGATGCGCTGCTGTGCGGTTTCCGGATCGTCATCCATAAACGCGGCGCGGATCTGCTGATCGGCGAATGTACAGAGGCCCGCGATGGCGTCGGCGTAATCGAATATTAACAACTGCCCCGCGAAAACAAGTTGCGCGCGTTCTGCATCGTCGATGGGTGTCGAAATCCGGTGGACAGTAATCGGCATCGGATCGTGGGTAGCGGTTATGTCACCATTGATTACGCAATTCGCGTAATCTCAAAAACACCGTCTTTGCATCGGGTGCGTCGGGTAATTCCGGGAATGATTGGCGGAGTTTGGCGATGACGGTCGGACTCTGCAGTCGAAAGAACGTATTCACTTCTTTCTCCATCGCAAGGTTGGACACGAGGGCCCGGCCCGGGTCCTGATTTTTCACCGCTTCCATAAGACTGCGGGCCGCGTCGTTGTCGGGTTCGCGGTCCAATGTGAATTCGAGATTGTTGACGATGTAGTCGTGTCCCGGGTAAATCTCCGTGCGATCGGGCAACTCTGCAAGCTGCGATGCGAAGGTGCCGTACAGCTCGCTGGGGTGCCCGCCGTTGTGGCAATTACCCGCGCCGGCATTGAATAAAGTATCGCCACAGAACAGCGCCGGAATATCGGTGTGGGATAAAACGCAGATATGACACATGGTGTGTCCCGGTGTATCGAGCGCCTCCAGTTCCACTGTCTTGCCCACGCGGATGACATCTCCAGCCCCGATACCCCGGTCGACGCCGGGGATGCGGTCTTTCGCATTTTTATGGGCCAGTAACTGCGCACCGGTAGCGGCCACCATTGCGCCGTTGCCGCCGGTGTGGTCGCCGTGCTCGTGGGTATTCAGAATTTGAGTGATGTTCCAGCCATGCTTCGACGCGGCGGCCAGACATTTTTCGTGGTCCAGCGGATCGATCGCGAGCGCTTCGCCGGTCTCCCGGCACGCGATGAGATAATTAAAATTGCGCCATGCGTTTGCGGTCCAAATTTGTTCGACAATCACTAACGAATCCTCCAGGTGGGTGAAATACTGGGTTCTAATGGGAACCCGGAATTAGCCGGATGCCGCCGGCGGCGGAGTGACCGTAATATGTGAGAGTTTATCAAGTCCGTCACCGTGCAGCGTATAGGCTTTTCCGAAGCCTTTTACAAACACACCGGAACGCGGAGTAAGCTGAAATAAATGGAAATCCGAAAGCGAGCACAGTGTGTCTACGATGTCGCCGAATTGGGCGCGAAAATCGGCGATGACTCGCTCCCACGTGTCGCACCCCCGGTTTATCTCAGCCGCATCGCAGGCAAACGTCACGCGGTGCCGGGCAAACATATTTTTTGCCTCGGACTCGTCTTCAATGAACAACGCTGACACGGAGCTGTGCTGCAGTATATTTTGGGTGTGCGCCGACAGCTCGCTGAGCATGATATACACGCGACGCTCGGGATCGATGACGCAGGGCGCGTAACTGGCAAGCGGTGCCTGCTCCGTGCTGATCGTCGCGAGCTGTACGCTACGGCGGCCAGCGAGGAAGTGCCGGTACTCATCGGCGAGGTCGGCATCAATGTTGGGGTTAGGAGTGTTCATCCTGCCCTCACGATAACGGTCAATCCACACCGTTAGCAACCCCGCGCAGCCATTCAAAACCCGCATCCAGGTCAGCCTGCAAGTCCAAGATATCCTCGAGCCCGGCGTGGATCTACAGCATCGGGCCGGTATCAGCCCAATGCGGCGAGATTCGATAATCGTCGGGGTGCACGGGTATGCACAGGCTTTCGAATCCGCCCCGGCGATGGGCGCAGTCCGCGCAAACCCAGATACACACTATCGGGTCCCACACAATGGCCGTGGTAAATG
>JAOTWM010000692.1 GCA_029862885.1 Gammaproteobacteria bacterium | reverse complement strand
GCAGTTTGATCTAGGATTCTTTGACGAAGATGAGAATCGTGTAGAACCGGCTGATAACCCCTTCATACCAAAAGTGTTACCTATGTCTTCGGTATAAACTGTTACCCATGTGCCCGGGTTGGACCCTTAAGGAAATGGCGCGCCCGGAGGGACTCGAACCCCCGACCACCTGGTTCGAAGCCAGGTACTCTATCCAGCTGAGCTACAGGCGCGGCGTGCGCGCATTATATAAGGTGTGGGCGGGCCGCGCTGGATTATCGGCGTGCATCGGCCAATATTATCGCCAAATGGTGAGATACGGACGGCGCTGGCCGGCCCGCGGTAATTGTCCTTGCGAAACTAGCGGGGTGCTGCTACCATGCGTCGGTCGGACCGTTAGTCGGTTGTTCTAGTCCTTATGTCCAATACAAGGGGCCGATCATCTGGTGTAAGATGCCTGGGAGGTGGAGCGAGACAGGGCGGGGGCCGGACCTCGGATCGATCAGAGAAATCGAGTGGTCGCGGTAAGGATACACATACAAATATCGATGGCGATGAATAGGGACAAGACTCAGGATAATAATTCCGTTTATCGACGCACAGGCATCGGTTGCTTTCGCGAGCCTGCACACCAACGCGGATTGACGGTTATCGAATTGATGTTCGTCGTGATCGTCACGTCAATATTGATGACAATCGCGGTGCCCGACTTCCAAGAATTCATCCGTAACTACCGGATTCGTGGCACGACCGGCGATTTTATCGCGGCGATGAACCAAGCACGTGCCGAAGCCGTGAAACGTGGCAATTGGGTCATCATGTGCCGCAGCAACGACCCGGAGGCCGTTGCGCCCGTATGCGGCGGCGGCGTTGCCGAAGATTGGAGCACCGGTTGGCTGATGTACGCGGTTGACGATGCGACCGAAGCGGCCTACGACGTCGGTGCCGGTGACGAACTCATTGCGCGCGGTCAACAAGTGGCGGCCGGCGTGCGTGTGCTTGCCGACGACGACGCAGCGGATTTCTTAACTTATTTAAGCGACGGCTCGCTACGCATCGATACCGCGACCGAAGATTCTCACGAATACGGCATCTGTGATGTCCGGCTCGGCCCGAGCGGTGCGCAAGTTTCGGTGTTTGGGCCGGGTCGCACACATGTCGTCGATTGCAGCCAACTGGATGCGGGTGCGACATGTACCGTGACCTGCGATCCTGCGACCTAGGTCAATTCACAATGCAGGCACTAACCAATAGCAAACGTTATTCGAAGGGCACATCGCTGGTGGAAGTGCTGGTGGCGGTGTTCGTATTTTCCATCGGCTTGCTGGGGATCGCGGCGTTACAGGTGCAATCCAAACGTTCGAATTTTGAAGCGATCCAGCGCACCACGGCCAGCATGCTGACTAACGATTTAGTGGAGCGGCTGCGCTCCAATACGGCCGGACTCAATACCTATATCACCGATGCGAATTTGCCCCTGGGCGGTGGCCAGATTGCTACCGAGCCCGCGCCGAATTGTTTTTCTGCGACCTGTACGACCGTCGAGTTAGCCACCCACGATTTGTGGGAGTGGGAGCAGTCGATCGATGGCGCAACCGAGGTCCAAGCCGGCGCACAAACCGGCGGCTTGGTGTCACCGACCGGGTGCGTGACGGGTCCGGTCGGCGGCGGTACCGGTGAATACACCGTCGCGATCGCGTGGCGCGGTACGTCGGAGCTGGCGGACACCGGGGCCTTGAAAGATCCATGCGGCCAGGGTTCGGGTAAATACGACGGACCGGGCGGTGCCGACGTATTCCGGCGCGTGTTGGCATTGCCCGTCTACATAGAGGGGGGCTAATCCATGCCACGTGATTTGAAACCACATCGCACGCAACGCGGCCTTACTCTGATCGAATTAATGATCGCAATGGCCTTAGGGCTGTTGGTAATCAGCGTGGTGTTGGGGGTGTTCATCAACACCAACCGCAACTTCCGCCAGGACGAAATGATCGGGCGCATGCAGGAAAACGCACGCTACGCGATGCGGGTGTTGGCGCAGGACGTCAGCATGATCGGATTCTGGGGCTATATGCTCGGATCCGGAAGCGTTTCAAGCGGAACATTGACTGCCGGCACGGACTGCGGCCTAAGCGGCGTGCCGTGGGCGTTCGTCGTGACTCCGGGTATGGAAGTGCTGGAAGCCGCAACCGAAGCCCAGGTCACCACTAATTATTCGTGCATTGTCG
>JAOTWM010000165.1 GCA_029862885.1 Gammaproteobacteria bacterium | reverse complement strand
GGCCCGCGCAGTGGCAGCCAACGATTCGTTTACACCCGCGATCGAATTACTCTGCCTTACCAATTTTAACCAATGGTTCGATCGCTATTTAGCCGGCGCCGATACAATATCGATTGAGGCCGTATCAGCAAGTTGTGAGAAGGCCGCCGTTATTTCGGATCAAGCGCAGCGATTCTGGGGGGTAGTAAAACTGCACCGCGGCCAGCAGCAAGACGCTCGGTCACTGTGGCAAGCATTGATCGATTCCGGCTCGACGGAAACCGAATCGTCCCTGGTCGCATTACTGCTCACTGGGGATCTTCGCGTCGCAGATCGAATTTTTCTCGAGCGAATACCATGGTCGGCACGATCATTGGAGCTACTGATCGCATTGGCGATGACGGGTGATGCCGACGCCCGGAAACGCTTAACGCAAAACTATCCGCTCGACCACATCAAGCTGCAAATGCGCATTCTCGGCAAGTTGTACCGACCTCTCTGACCCGACCGACTCGCACCGCAGAGTTCGCGACGCAATCGTTCTATGCTTCGCCAGCGGATTTATCGGTAGATATTGCCTTGGAGTCGGTCTTTTTCTTGGCTTTCTTCCTGGTTTTTTTCTTCGTTTTCTTCTTGGCTTTGGTCTTGGCTTCAGGATTGGCTTTCGCTTCCGACTTAGTGGTTGAATTTGCTCCGGATTTCGCGGCCGATTTACGGCCGCGCCGCTTGGCCGACGCGTCGGCCAACAGCTCTTCGCATTGCTCGCGTGTTAATTCGGCGGGATTGTCGTGCTTTGGAATTCGTGCGTTTTTCTCGCCGTCTGTCACGTACGGGCCATAGCGGCCGTTTAGTACCTGGATCGAGCCATCGTCGAAGGTTTGAATGACCCGGTTCGCATCTAACTGCTGTTTCTCTCGAATCAATTCAAGCGCCCGCTCGAGATTTACGGTGTACGGATCCTCGTCCTTCAAAGACACATACTTCGATCCGTATTTTACGTACGGACCAAACCGACCGATATTCGTCAATACCGGATCGCCTTCTGGTGTCATCCCCAAGTCGCGCGGCAACTTGAATAACTCGATCGCCTCGTCAAAACTAATTGAGTCGATGCTCTGTCCGGGGCGTAATCCCGCGAACTTCGGTTTTTCTTCGTCGTCCTTTGTGCCAATCTGCACAAATGGACCGTACCGACCCATCCGAACCGTCATCGGTCGACCGCTTTCTGGGTCGACACCGAGTTCGCGTGCCTGGACCGCTTCTTCCCGCGAAACGGATTCCTCTTTCTCTTTCACCAGTTCACTAAACGGTTCCCAGAACTCGCTCATAACCGGCAACCAACTTTTCTCACCACGCGACACCGCGTCCAGCTCGTCCTCGAGATTAGCGGTGAAGTCGTAGTCGACATAGCGCGTAAAGTGCTTAGTGAGAAAACGATTTACAACTTTACCCACATCGGTGGATTCGAACCGTCGGTTTTCTAACAGCACGTATTCGCGATTTACCAGGGTCGCGATGATGCTGGCGTAGGTCGACGGTCGGCCGATACCATAGGCTTCCAAAGTCTTCACCAAACTCGCTTCGGTATACCTCGGTGGCGGCTCTGTAAAATGTTGTTCCGGCCGGATCCCAAGCAATTCGACGATTTGGCCTTCACTGAGATTCGGCAACATGACTTCTTTTTCACCGTCGTTGTTCTTATCGTCAGAACCTTCCTGGTATACGGTCATAAATCCGGGGTGTGCAATTGACGAGCCGGTGGCCCGAAAAAAATTACCCGCAGATACCTGGAAATCGACCGCCACCGTATTAAGGATCGCATGCACCATTTGACAGGCGACAGTCCGCTTCCAAATTAATTCGTAGAGCTTTTGTTGATCGACGCTTAGCGCCGAATGAATTGCTTCCGGGAAGCGAAACGGATCGGTCGCCCGAATTGCTTCGTGAGCTTCCTGCGCATTTTTCGACTTATTACGGTACACCTGAGGCGCATCCGGCAGATGATCGGCGCCATAACGCGATTCAATTAGGCTCCGCAGTTCCTGCACCGCCGAATCAGCCAAGTTGACC
The DNA here is from genome assembly GCA_029862885.1 of Gammaproteobacteria bacterium. Taxonomy (GTDB): domain Bacteria; phylum Pseudomonadota; class Gammaproteobacteria; order Arenicellales; family JAOTWM01; genus JAOTWM01. Next base: position 7,820 of record JAOTWM010000165.1, on the reverse strand, counting down.
GCGTCAGTACGCATATAAGTAATCAACCCCACCAACTCACCGTCAAGCTCCACGCCTTCGTACAATTGCTGCGCGATTTGCATGGTACGTTGCGCCCGAAAGCCCAGCTTACGAGAGGCTTCCTGCTGCAGTGTAGAGGTGGTGAACGGTGGCGCGGGATTGCGCTTGCGCTGCTTTCGCTCGACACTTGAAACGGTCAATTTCCCCGCCGCATCGCGCACCAAACGCTGGGTTACAGTACGAGCCTGATGGTCATTATCGATGGAGAATTGCTCAAGCTTTTTATCATTGTAAACCGATAACTTGGCGACAAACTCGCTATCGTCGGCGCGCAAATCCGATTCGATCGTCCAATACTCGCGCGGCTCGAACTTGGCAATCTGCTCATCACGTTCGGCGATAAGACGTAATGCGGGGCTTTGCACTCGTCCGGCGGATAATCCGCGCCGAACCTTCTTCCACAATAGCGGCGATAGGTTAAAACCAACCAAGTAATCCATTGCGCGTCGCGCTTGCTGCGCGTTTACCAGGTTTGACGATAATTCCCGCGGAGATTCGATTGCTTCTTGAATCGCTTTTTTGGTGAATTCGTAGAACACCACTCGATGCACCGGTTTACCATCCAGTGCATCGCGCTCCTTGAGAATCTCCAGGAGATGCCAGGAAATGGCCTCGCCTTCACGATCCGGATCGGTCGCGAGGTATAGAGCGTCACTTTTCCTTACCTCGCGAGCGATCGCATCGATGTGCTTCTTGTTCCGATCTATTTCAGAGTACTGCATCGCAAACTGTTGACCGGGGTCGACGGCACCGGTTTTTGGCAGCAAATCTCGCACATGGCCATAGGAAGCCAATGCCTTGAAGTCACGACCGAGATATTTGGTAATGGTCCGTGCCTTCGCAGGCGATTCCACAATAATTAAGTTCTTAGGCATCGATTCCGCGGTGGTGCATTACCAAGAATAACTGGATCAGGATAATGGGGCTGAGACTATTGAATCGAGAACGGTTTGAATTCAAACCATCAGTGCTACGCGGCACGATGCCGCAATGCAATTTCATTCAGTGCAGGTGCGCCTGGATTCCATCGAGAACGAGATCTTCGGCCCAGCTGTAAACGGTGTCTCGATCGGGACGGTTGCACAATACCATCATAGTGACCCAACGAATGTGTTCGATGTCGATGTCATCTCCGTCTAACGCCATGACTCGGTCAATCACCAACTCGCGTGCGCTTGGGTCGAGAATTCCGGCCTGTTCCAAAGATAGCAGAAGGGCCTGGGCCTCGCTGTCCAATTTTGCGTGCTCCTCCGGCGAATAGTGACGCACCGACTCGACACGTCCACCGTGCAGAGTTTCCATCGGTTGCTCGCACATCGCCGACAGATCTTCCAGCCAATCGAATGCCTTATGGATTTCCCCGTGACCAAAGCCCGCCTGGGATAACTCGACGGTCAAGGCTTCCTGATCTGGCTCAAATTCCGAACCTTCGATCATGTAATTCTCGAACAGGTACATCAAAACCTCGAGGACATTTTCCTTCATCGTGGACCCAGCACTTACGTCGTGATTAGTTTGCCAACAATCGCGCTAATTCAGACGCGTATATGTTCCGTCCGGCGCGCCGGCTACGACGCCCTGTAACTCCATCTCTAACAGCATGGAGCAAACCGTTGCCGTCGTCAATCCACTCCGTGCCACGAGAGCGTCTACCGTAACGGGTGTGTAATCGACGGCCGCCAACAATTGGGATTGTAACGCTGTCAGGGTCGGATCGTTTCCGGAGATAGCTTTCGTGCGCTCCGCCGGCGCCGTATCCGGTAGATCTTCCAATACATCCTGTACCGACTCGACGAGTTTAGCGCCGTCCCGTATCAGTCGGTGGCAACCACGAGACAACGGCGACTGAATCGGACCCGGTATGGCATACACCTCCCGACCTTGCTCGCCCGCCAGCCGGGCCGTTATTAAGCTCCCGCTACGGGCTGCGGCTTCCACCACCAGCACCCCGAGTGCAATACCACTCACGATGCGGTTACGCTGCGGAAAGTGGCGTCGCAGCGGCGGCGTGCCCGGTGGAAATTCGCTTAGCACAGCCCCGTGCTGGGTGATCGCGTGCACCAACGCCCGGTGCTGCCGTGGATAGACTCGGTCGAGTCCGGTCGCGGCTACCGCGACCGTAGTTCCATTGGCATCAATCGCACCGCGATGAGCGGCAGCATCGATCCCGGCGGCAAGTCCGCTTACGACAACCAGATGATAGGCACAGAATCGGTCGGCGAAATGCTCCGCGATCAATACTCCCGATGGACTCGCATTTCGACTGCCTACGATCGCGATTGCGGGCCGCCGCAGCACTCTCCAACAGCCGTGCACAAACAACACCATCGGTGGATCGGGGATTTCCCGGAGCAACGCGGGATATCGGTAGTCGTCGATCGTCAACAGATGCCGATCCGCGCCACTGAGCCAGTCCAGATCGGCGCTTACGTCGAGGCGCGTCGCCGCACCGATAGCTTCCGGCAATGCGGGTTTTGTGCCGAAGGCCGTGCGGAGTTGCTTAGGAGACGCGGCGAAAACGGCGGCGGCATCGCCGCCGAACCGTCGGAGCACCTGCAATCGGGTCCGATTCGTCGTGGCCGGCAAGCGGCACAAGCGGAACCAAGCGGCGGGGTCGTCAGCGCCAAAATTTGACATCGTCTACATCCTTGTGATCAATCGATTCCATCCTTGGAATTGGAGTAAATTCCTCTAGGCTATTGCACTTTATGGGGTCTGCACGACATCCAGTATGTGCACCTGCCTCGATGAGTTCAAGATCAAACCGTAACTAACTTTTTCAAACGTACGGAACACCATCAGTAGCCCAGATTCCTCGTTCGGCAACTGATACATCTTGCCGTCCACAGGGTCCTTACGCAATTTGCCGGTGCGCATAATCCGCAGAACGTGGCCATCTTCGATGCCTTCACGCTCACCGAGCGAGATCGCGACGACCGAATGCGCCCCGACTTCGGCAACGCCACGATGGGACCTCAAGATATAACCCCGAACATCGTTCTCCGGTGCGTGTGGAAAATAATGTGGCAATCCTATGTCGCGTTCGGCCTCCAACACTCGATCGCCGGGACCGATTTCTTCCCGGGATTCCACGATGTCGAGTTTCGAAATCTCTCCAAAACGAGCGATCCGTGCGTCACCCAGCGCGATTGCCTCCAGGCCCAGATTCTCTTGGGTGTCAGGATGGACAAACGGCCGACCCGGTCGAAACAGCTTGTAGTATTCGTGGTCCGAATCCGTCAAGCCCCGCGCATAGAGCTGCTGATACTTGCCCAGCGCGACATTATCTTCGACCCCGACTACAACATGCCCCGCATCGTCTAATTCGCCTTCATCCACCACCAGCGGCGCGGTAAGAAATGCTTGGATCGCACTGGGCGGGATCGTCGGAATCGCGTCGTCGATCGGATCTGAGTAGACCGCCGGCGATAGCTTAACGGTACCCAACGTTTCCCGGCGCAATAATTTCAGCTGCGGATCCCCATCCACATAAGTCATGACCAGCACATCGCCAGGATAGATCAAATGGGGATTCTCGATCTGATCGTTTTGCTTCCAAATCGCTGGCCATCGCCATGGATGCGTGAGAAACTGCCCGGCGATATCCCACAGAGTATCGCCTTTCTGAACGGTGTAGCGGTCCGGAGAAGCCGGGTTTAACTCGACTTGCGAGTGGACGATTCCGGCCAATGCGATGGCCAAGGCTCCTACCGAGATCACGAAGAAACGCTGGAGAATATTGCGCATCATTCCATAGAGTCGTTGGTGGTTATTGGTATGGAGTCTAGCCCATATAACGCGTAACGCCAATCCGTAAAAGGCCTTTTGTTTCAATATTCTCCCCAAAACAGGTAAACTAAAGTATTCAGAACCTGTGTGGCGCTGTCGGTCCCTTCCGCAATTTTCCGAATTCATGGCATTATTGGACATCCTCGTATACCCCGATCCGCGCCTGCGGCGCACCGCACAGCCCGTAGCTATCGTCGACGAATCCGTTCGCCGCCTAGTGGATGACATGACGGAGACCATGTACGCCGCGCCCGGGATCGGCCTCGCGGCGGTGCAGGTCGACCGCAATGAACGGATTATTGTCATCGATGCGTCGGAAGATCATTCTAGTCTGAACGTATTCATTAACCCGACGATAGTAGACCGGAGTGGTGAGCTGGAATGTGAGGAAGGTTGTTTGTCGCTACCTGGAGTCTATGCACCGGTAACCCGCTCCCAGCGAGTTCACGTTACGGCAATAAATCGCGATGGTGACGCCTTTGAACTTGAAGCCGAAGACCTGCTGGCAGTCTGTATTCAACATGAAATTGACCATTTGGAAGGAATTGTATTCGTGGATTACCTGTCGCGGTTAAAACACGATCGAATTCGCAAACGCCTCGAAAAGGAAGCTCGGCGCAAATCCCCGGAGGGGGCCAATCACGCGGCGATCACGCTCTAAGCTTGCACGCCGTACCGCTTTCCCGCGGTCGCTAATCGATCCATATCCTGCCGAGCGAGGTTTTGCCAGTGACCACATATACTGCAGCGTGGGCCGGGGTAATCGCTGGCCCCATATCCCAGCTCGGCCCGGAGCGCACATGCTGCGGGTAGGTTTTGCCGGCACTCCGGAATTCGCGGTGCCCTGCCTGGATGCTCTGGCCGCGGCAGACGTAGCTATTCCGGTGGTTTACACGCAACCCGATCGCGCCTCTGGGCGCGGCAGAAAACGTCTCGGCGGTGCGATTAAAACCCGTGCACAAGCACTCGGGCTGCACACTGAACAACCCGATTCCTTGACCGACGTCGATACAACGTGCGCCGACCATAGCTTGGATTTGTTGGTGGTTGTGGCCTACGGCTTACTGATTCCGGAGAAACTACTGGCCGTCCCTGCCCATGGATGCGTGAACGTACATGCCTCCCTATTGCCGCGCTGGCGCGGCGCCGCGCCTGTCGCCCGGGCGATCGAAGCAGGCGATTCCACGACGGGGGTTTCGCTCATGCAAATGGACCGCGGTCTGGACACCGGCGGTGTACTCGCACAAGCCACCGAAGCAATTCATCGTACCGATACCGCCGCTACACTAGAACGTCGCCTTGCGCATCTGGGTGCACAGATGCTGCAGCAACTCATCGTCAGTGCACAGCGCGGCGAATGGCCGATTCCGCAACCGCAGGACTCGGGATCAGCCGTCTATGCTGCGAAACTGGACAAACAGGAAGGACTCATCGACTGGTCCGCCAAAGCGATTGAGTTGGACCGCAGGGTGCGCGCGTTTAATCCATGGCCCATTGCCTATACCTATCACCACGGCACGCGTTTGCGAATCTGGGAGGCCGAAGTCCAATCCACACGGAACCAGGTTGCACCGGGAACAGTGCTTAGCGCGGATAGCACGGGAATAGTAGTTCAAGCCGGTGCCGACGCACTTCGCGTCGTGACGGTACAGCGCCCAGGCGGCAAAACACTAGCAGTGGCCGATTTGCTACGCGGCTACCGTATCGCCACCGCCGATCGTATGACCAGCAAATGAGTCGTACCTGTGGTATTGATCCTCGGACCATCGTCGTGGAGCTGGTGCAGCAGGTGATCGACGCCGGCGCGCCGTTGGATGTCGGTTTCCAGCGAGCGCAGTACTCGATTCCAGAGGCACGGCGATCATGGGCACGAGATTTGTCTTACGGTACCGTACGCTGGTTTTGGCGGCTCGAAGACTATGCGAACCAACTATTGTCAAAACCGGTAAAACGTGCGGATCGCTCGATCTTGTTCCTAATTATTGTCGCGTTATATGAAATCGAACACCAAGGCACCCCAGCCTACGCGGTCGTCTCCGAATCGGTTAACATGATCAAGCGCTCGGCCAGACCGTGGGCTGCCGGGCTCGTCAATGCGGTGTTGCGCGAGTTTCTGAGGCAGCAGGTGCGGCTACGGGAATCACCGACTTCGGCCACAGCGGCCAGTGCCCACCCGGTTTGGTTACGCGATATGATATTCAGCGTGTATCCGGACTATGCACCGCTCATTATCGAAACTGGCAACAGTAGGCCGCCGATGGTGTTGCGAGTCGACACCAGTCGCATTGATCGTGACGACTATTTACAACAACTGCATCACTCAGGATACACCGGCCACGCATCGCCACGTAGCCAGTGGGGTGTGGTGTTGCCGCAATGGGCTCGTTTGACCGACTTGCCCGGATTCGAATCGGGTCTCGTGTCGGTGCAGGACGACGGCGCGCAACTGACACCTATTGCATTGGAGCTGAAACCGGGGCTGCGGATATTGGATGCGTGCGCGGCACCCGGAGGTAAAGCCGGACATATACTCGAAACTGAACCGCAAACCGAACTCGTCGCCCTCGACGTGGATCCGGCGCGGGTCCGCCGGATTCACGAAAATTTGGAACGGTTAGGACGTCATGCAACGATTACCACGGATGACGCGCGTAACAGCGATAATTGGTGGGACGGCCGCAAATTCGACCGTATACTGCTGGATGCACCGTGTTCTGGTACCGGCGTCATCCGGCGACACCCCGACATCAAACACCATCGCAGAGCGAGCGATATCGACCAATTCACGCGGTTGCAACGCCAACTACTAACGGCCACATGGGAGTTGCTCAATTTCGGCGGCATTATGGTGTATGTGACGTGCTCGCTAATTCCGGAAGAAAACGAGCGACAAATTAGGTCATTTATGGACGATCATTCCGAAGCACGCGAAAATGACTTGGGGCCGCAGTTCGGAGAGAAGCGGTCGGTCGGGCGCCAATTGCTACCGGGAATACATGATACAGACGGTTTCTACTATGCGAGCCTCAGTCGAGACTAATTTCGCCGGCAACCTTCGCAATCGGCAGCTGCGAGGACGCACCATAATAATTGTGGCGATATTGAGCCTGCTAGTGTTGCCGTCCCTCGCATCCGCGGAATTCCAGATTGAGCCAGTTTCAGCGACGATCAACGGCAATCAAATCGAGGCTATTGCTGACCTTGAATTGAGATTAAGCGATGAAGCCGAGGAAGCGCTGGATAAAGGAATTCCGCTGTTGATCGTCGTCGAGCTGGCGTTATTGAGAGCACGACCATTGCTGTGGAAGGAACGAATTAATCGCTGGCGCTTCCCAGTTCAGATTCGATACCACGCTTTATCGGGCCGGTATATCATCGAACGGTCCGGCGCCGGCCCGGCGGGTACCGACAGTTTCGGGTCGTTTCGCACCGTGGCGGATGCGTTGGCCGCAGCGGGTGGCACGCGGCGCTTTGTGATTTCTGTTCCGAATCCGCTGCGCGACGACGAACCCGACTACCGGTTGTCTATTCGCGCGAGACTCGACATTGAATCACTTCCCGTCCCACTGAGGCTAGTAGCATACATCTCCCCGTCCTGGCGATTGGGTAGCGGTTGGAATCAATGGAACTTAGAGCAGTAATTAAGCGCGCAACCGGGCCGGCCCCGAGCATCGCGTTTGCGATCTTGTTGCTGGGTGCCGTGCTGTTACTAACCGCCGCCGCACAACACTCGGAAATTCTCAGCGATCATTTTTCGATTTTAGTGGTTGTAAATCTGTTCGGAATTCTCATCCTAGCGCTACTTATCGCCGCGAATCTGTGGCGGCTGGTTCGACAATTTCGGTCCGGAATTCTCGGCTCGCGATTTACGATTCGTTTATTAATTGCGTTCGCATTACTCGCGATACTACCGCTCTCGGTGGTTTACTATTTTTCAGTGCAGTTCTTGAACAAAGGAATCGACAGTTGGT
>JAOTWM010000163.1 GCA_029862885.1 Gammaproteobacteria bacterium | reverse complement strand
CTCATTGCCCTCCATTTTTTGGGGTTCATTGCAGTGTTGTGGACGGGTGGTTATCAACTGGCGCTCTTTGGTTTGGAGTTGAAATCGCACAGTCTGATACCCGTTGTTCGCGGCTTCATAGTGCTCGTTTTAATCCGCGTTTTTCTGGTATCACGCTTCAAAAATTTCTCACTCGTGCTTGTCTCCACAGCAATGAGTCTGTTGTTTTTCGAAATTGTGATTCGCATCTGGGATCCACCACTAGCGCAAACCAGTCTAGAACGGATCCATCATGTTTCTGATATCTACGATTGGGAGTTGCTTCCAGGGGCGAAGGGTGTGGGATTACAAGGTGAAATCATCCAGATCAATGCGATGGGTTTTCGAGACACTGCGCGGCAAACGGCTAAGTCACCCAATGTGCAGCGGACCGCCGTACTTGGCGATTCGTTCACATTCGGGATGGCGGTAAATCCGGATGATACTTACGTGAAACAGGTCGAACACTTTCTCAGCGCTCGGCATCCACGTGTTGAGACACTTAACTTTGGCGTGATCGGATATGGTATGTGGCAGTATCTAGAGCTTCTGGATCGAAAGATCTTTGACTACGACCCAGACCTCGTTGTCTTAGGGTTGTTCCTGGATGACATTGTACTTTCCGTACCTCCCTACACAAAAAAGAAGGGTTGGAAACCACACAACCCGTTCGAACATATCGTTACAGCCAAGCATAAAAGCAGCGTTTCTCGATTATGGAATTTCGTCCGTAATTTCAATGAACTGCTCGAGGCAAAATTCCGATACAAACGTGGGCACATGTATCTTCAGGGCATTGAGGAGAGGAAACGGGAAATAGGTCCAACTAACCCGGAGCACGATTATTATAAGGCGCAAATTGGGGGGCTGGATAAACAGGTTTATGTTGAATTTCGAGGCGCTATGCAGAGATTGGCGGATATGACCAGAGCCCACAAGATTCCAGTGATCATTTTATATATTCCCGACGCGTCGCAGCTTCATGAAGACTCGCGTCAACACATCAATCGATTCGTGAAAGACGCGGCGCGCGAGGTTGATATCACGTTTGTCGATCTAACACCCGTGTTCGAGCAAGCCGAAGACCCCCGCACGCTTTATTTATTTCCCCTGGACGCGCACACGAGTCGAGAGGGCCATCGACTCATCGCAAGCGTGTTGGCTCAAGAAATTGAAAAGCGAAAGCTTCTGCCGGGGTTATGATCGTGCAGAATATCTCCGGTCTCCAGTAGAATAAAAGATTGACATAGGGTTGCTAGCACTCCCAATTATGAAACGAGCATCACCGCCCATGACCACCACTTGTGGGTGTTGCACCGTATCCACTCCTTGCCCTTGTTTCATATCATGTTACCCGAATGAGATGAAGTCTTGCGTGATGCCTGTGGGTATTAGTCTATAATGAGCGCGCGCAACACATTACCATTACGACAGAATAAATCATGATCCCTAGTTTTCCATCCATACTCCGAGTAGCTGGATTTTTGTATCTGCTAGCGGGACCAGTTCTGTTCACCACTGCCGCTGCGCAACTGCCGTTGAGCATTGCCACGTCGAACGGCGAAGAAGCGACTATTGTTGTTGACGTGGAATCGTTAACACCCGATGAGCGTCGGGATTTGTTGGCAAAACTCAGTGACGCCCAGGCGCGTCAACTGATTCTCGATAGTTGGGAGAAAGAAGCAACCGCGCAAGACGTCTCAGACGAGCGCAATATGGTGGGTGGTTTTCATGACAACCTGCAACAATTTAGAACTTCGTTTCGCGAAGCGCTCGCCCAATGGCGGCGCTTGCCCGATATTTTTCCATTTTTGATTAATCTGTTAATACCCTATGGCCAAGACGCGTCCATTCTGATACGGATTGTGCTCGGATGTTTGGCGATTTTTATTATCGCCTCCGTCGTGGAGCGCATTTACCTGCGTTTAGTGAAGCCGTTTCGCGATCGCCTTGACAACACCCGCTATGATAGCTTCACCGGCAAGCTCGGCTATCTAAGTTTAAGACTGGTTCTGCGTCTGACCGGCGTCGGCATCTTCGCACTCGCCGCCGTCGGCAGCCTGTTTGCAGTAAATCCACCCTCGCCGTCGATTCGTGTTGCCCTGCTGACCTATATTGTGGCGATTATCGTTTTCCGGCTCATCATACACGCCTCGCGCTTTTTGCTCGCGCCTGACAGCGAAGCCAACCGACTCGTCCCGTTGTCGGATCAAGACGCGAATACCATTCACTATCAAATTCTCTGTGTGGGGATGATTGCAACATTTGTAATCCCGACGCTCAATTTGATTCGTGATCTGGGTATGGACCGGCGAGTGATGGATCTAGCGGGTTTTATCGCCGGCGGTGTGTTGGTGTTTATGTTGATATTTTTTGTCTGGAAAGATCGCAAACCCGTGGCTCACATCATGCGCGGGGATACCGAGCTGGCCGGATTCGCGGGATGGTGCCGGGAAGCCATGGCGCAGTTGTGGCATATCGTCTTCACTATCATGTTGTTAGTGATTTGGGTGGCGGCAACCCGGTCTGCCATGATGGGCTTTGAATTCGCTACCTCCGCCACCATCGGCTCCATTTTGGTGTTGGCTATCTTTCCGTTAATCGGCGGGGCCTTGCGCCAAATGTTGGCGGATTCGGCGGCAAAAAACGCCATCGCCGTCGCCGACGATATCGAGGCAACTACTGCCGACACGGAATCCGGTGCCTCCATTGCCAGCATGATGCAGCCGGTCGTTGGTTTGGCGGTCACCATATTAGCCATCCTCACCATCACCTGGCTGTGGGGTATCAGCCTGACATCGATGGCGGGTACCGGCCTTGGTGTGACCGTGCTCTCCGGTCTACTGGATATTCTGATCGTGCTCGTCTTGGCATATGTCATCTGGGTCATCATCAAGCGCGCCATGCAACCCTATATGCCGGCCGAGACTGCCAGCGGACCCGGCGATGAAGGGGGCGGAAAGGGTGCATCGCGCATCAGCACCTTGATGCCATTGTTTCGAAAGTTTGCCCTCATCGGACTGATCATCATTACCTCGATGGTGGTTTTGTCATCTCTCGGCATCAACATCGGCCCATTGATCGCGGGTGCGGGTGTGATCGGTATCGCGATTGGTTTTGGCGCGCAATCCCTGGTACGGGATGTGATTTCCGGTTTATTTTTTCTCACGGATGATGCGTTTCGCAAAGGCGAATACATTGAGATGGATGGTATCCGGGGGACGGTGGAAAATATTTCCATTCGCTCGTTTCAATTGCGGCATCACAACGGGCCGGTCCACACTATTCCGTATGGTGAAATAAAGTCCATCACCAATTACAGCCGTGATTGGGCCATTATGAAGTTCGAGATACGTATTCCATTCGAGACTGACATTGAGATGGTGCGGCGTGTCATTAAGAAAGTCGGCCAAAAAATGATGGAAGATGAAGAATTCGGGCCTTTGCTGATCGACCCCGTGAAGTCCCAGGGCGTCAATCGCATGGACGACTCGGCACTCATTGTGCGTTGTAAATTCACGGCAATCCCGGGGCACCAATTCTATGTACGCCGTGAAGCCTACCGACGCATTCAAGAAGCCTTCGCCGAGAAAGGCCTGCAGTTCGCGCCGCGCCGGGTAATAGTGGAAACAGTGGGTGCCAACGCCGGCGATGCTACAGCGGCTGCCGCTGCCGGCACTATCGATAGTCAAACCCCGGAAACGCAGCCGAAAACCAGTAGCGACCGCGGCTAGTATTTTAAAATAGGCAGTGAGGGCTGAAACGCCACTGCGCTGTCGGATGCGTTACGGGCAGCAACGGCTATACCAGCAATCGAATTTGTCTAGTCATCGGTAAGCAGCTTGACAATTTCGCAAATTGAAATCGCTCTCAGATGGAGACGGTGGAATACTCACCGATTTTAGTTAAGCTGTGATAGGCGTTGCCGCAGTTCAGTTGACTGCTGCCTTTGATTCTCATTCTCGACGAGGTCCCGCACATGAAATTAACCGCGGGCTGAACCGGATAAGACCATGACCGGCTGCCTGTTGCGCATCGTACTGCTCCCGCTGAGTATCGCCGCGCTCTATCCCCTGTTCTGCCTGCGCGCGCCGTTCCCGACCTTTGTGCTTGGCGCGGAGGGCGCCGAGATCGCCGCGCTCATCGCGGGCGTGTTCACCTGGTGGGTGCTCATCTCCTGGCTCGACATCCGCCAGACTGTCACGACCCTCGCGCTGGCGCGGGACTGGACGCTGCAGGACGGCGAGAGAACGGTCATCGCCGGCCACGTCGAGGCGCGCAACGCGACACTCACGGCGCCGTTCAGCGGCCAGAAGTGCCTGGCTTATCGCTACACGGTGTCCCACCATGCACGCCATGCCGACATGAAGACTACCGAGTGGACGGACTTCGAAGGAATCGCTCTCGCACCATCGATCGTTCGTGGTCCCATGCGCACGCTGAATGTCCTTGCCCGCCCGCAGGCGGAGCTGTTCGCGGAGGTGCCGGCACTGGAAATCACCCGCGACGAGGACTGGGCGCGGGCCGAGGCCTATCTCACGTCAACCGATTTCGGCGAGATGCCTCGTGGCCCGCTGGCGGACACGCGCGCCCGGCTGATCGATAACGGGCCTGGCGATTTCCGCGAGGACAAGCAGGTAAGAGATCCGCCCAAGAACCTGCAGGACTACAAGCCCGCTGCGGGCAGCACCCGCCTGGAACAAGGCCAGCGCCGCCTCACCGAGGCGATCGTGCACGAGGGCGACCGGGTGATGATGGCCGGTGTTTACCGGGCGGCAGACGACGGTATCGCCCCCGACCCTGATGACATCATGCACCCCTTCCACATCGTCGTCGGCGGCGAAGCGCCTCTCAAACGCAAGATCCGCAACCGCTGGATTGGCATCGTCATCGCGGCGACGCTTGCGGCCGTAACCGCTGCTGTTTACTTCGGCGTTTTCGTGCCGCGTAGCGGCTGATCGCTGAAGTCGTTCACGCGGGCAGCAGATCCGCCGGGGCTGCATCAGCCGCAATTGTTTTTCAGCCCACTGTGAGAATGCCTGTGAGTATTAGGTGAAAAGCTCGCGCAAGCGCTCCCTGGACCCGCGAATTCCAGCGGTACTCAATTGCGCCGGTAACAGGATATTTTCTTCCACGCTCAAGGCTTCGCGCAGATTGAAGGGTTGAAACACAAAGTTGATTCGTCGGCTGAATCGATTCGAGACTTATCTGAAAAATCAGGCAGAATCATGCCGCTATATTTAGTTTTTCGCTAAGATTCAACTCGATATGTCTGACCCCAGCGATCGACCGAAAACTTCGGCGCTATGTCGGACTTGTGAATTCGCAGACCGCTTTAATCGCCCTTGCCGGGTTGGCGAAAACCGATAACGGTTACCCTTCTTCCGTGAATCGGGAGAATCTTGAAGTATTTTTCCAATGGCGCCACGGAACCAAGCGCGATTCAACTTCATTAATTACGATTCTTACCTCGCTCAGACTATTATCATAGTGGAAGTACTCGGGGTTCAGGGTGGTAACGCCTCGGTTTCTAAAACACACTTTTAAAGTTTCATTTGAATTTATGATCGTGAGAGTATAAGACGAATAAAAGCCATGTTGGGGGTCGAGTCACGGTGAACCCAGCCCGTCAACCGGCCGATATGGCTGTGGAAAAAGCCTGATGTGGCCGCGGAAACCGGCCGCAGAAACCGGGATTTGCGCCGCGATTGCATGGGGCGGCTGAGAATGAATCGAATCTTGGATTGTGCCCAAAATTATGGCTCCCCGGGACGGACTCGAACCGCCGACAGGGTGGTTAACAGCCACCTACCCCCCCATTCCACACCACCGCATCCCATAACGTAAACCTCTGATCTGTTGTACTTTATATTGCCATCGCGTAATATCGGGTAACATCAAATAACGGCGGAAATGTTACCCGAGTGTTACCCCACTGTTACCCCGCTAGAGCAGGTGGTTAACCCGTAAGAGCAGGTGGCTAATGAAAAAGACGATCCGATCCCGCACGGTGAGCGGCCTAAAACCACCACCAAAACGCACCGAAATCCGCGATACGGTGCTCCCCGGATTTGGGCTTCGATACTGGCGGTCACGATCCGATCCGAGCCGGATTGAAGGATCGTGGTTTATCACGTACCGGGAGCACGGGAAGCTACGTCGGCACACCATTGGAAGTTTGAGCCGGTACAAGCTGGCCGACGCTCGGGACCAAGCCCGCGAGCTGTTTCAGAAGCTCGACAAGGGCCAGTCGCTACACGATGAACGACTGACCGCGAATAGTTTTGGCGCTGTGGCGGAATCGTGGATTTCACGTTACGCGAAACGGAAGCACAAGAACTGGCAGAAAACGCAACGGACGATTGAGCGGGAGTTAGGCGACTGGAAGCACCGAAGGATTGCGGACATTACGCAGGCCGACATTTTGCAAGTGCTCGACCGTCTGACCGACCAGGGCAAGGAATCCGCCGCCAACCGACTGTACGAGTACATGCGGGTACTGTTTGCGTGGGCCGCCGAACGCTACAAAGGACTTGATAGTCCGATGGCGGGACTCAAGAAACCGGGCAAAGAACGCAAGCGCGACCGGGTATTAACGGATGATGAATTGCGCCAGTTGTGGCCGGCGTTCGAGGCCGCGGGATATCCGTTTGGCCCATTGTTTCAATTATTGCTCGTCACCGGGCAACGGCTAACCGAAGTGGCCGCGTCGGAATGGCCCGAGTTTGATCTGGACCGACGTGTCTGGACGATCCCCAGCGAGCGATACAAATCAGATCGAGTACACGAAGTTCCGTTGTCTGATCTGGCCGTTGACATCATCGATGAACTACCGTGGTTCACTGATACGAATTTGGTGTTTTCAAGTGGCCGTTCGTCCCGTCCCGTATCCGGGCATTCTAAAGCGAAACAGCGCGTCGATAAGTTGTGCGACATCGCCCCATGGCGGTTGCACGATTTGAGGAGGACGTGCCGGACTAACTTGGGCCGGTTAGGCGTTCCGCCGCACGTTGCTGAACTCGTTATCGGGCATGCGCAAAAAGGGCTGCATGCAGTGTACGACCGCTACAGCTACAACAAAGAAAAAGCGGACGCGCTGCAACTTTGGGCCGAACACTTGAAGACCGTGATTGGTGGTGATGCGGCTAAAGTGGTGTCGATTCGATGACTAGAAAAAAAATGGGCGGGTCTACTGCGTTTGTTTTGAGGACGATGCAACTCCGCGAGGAACTCGAACAAGGCGTTGAATTATCGGCAGCATCCCGCGGGTGGTTGATTGGCGTTCTAGATGGCAAGGACCCGAAAGCAGTATTTGAGTATAAAACCCGAAAGCCAAGGACAGTTCAAAGTAATCCGTATGTGCATAAGCCAACGACGGCTTATAACCGGGACCTAGACTTAGCTTTAAGGGTGTTAGTTAGGCGCAAGGTGCGGCGGATGAATTATGTAGACGCTATAAACGATGTCGCTCTTCCGGACCGGGGACTTTCTGAGCCGGTGGTTAAGAAAGCTTATGACAAACACCGACGCTCGGCAGTGGCGATACTAACGCACATTTGCGACCATCCTGATTTTCAAAACGTCGTCAAAAAGTATCTAGGCGAAAGCTAGCCGCCCTACTCCGTTCTTTGGCGACTGTGGGGACCAACTAGGGGACGATATCGACCCCCCTTATTTGTCCCGTGACTACCGCGCTTCTCATCCCTACCCTATCCGCATCATTACTAGATATGGTGCATCACGATAATGACAGACATAACGGTATTGCGTAAACCGGCAGTTCGCGCCAAGACTGGATATTCGGATCAGACTATCTGGCGGCTGGAACGGGCCGGAAAGTTTCCAACTCGCATTCAACTGGGGGCTAATGCCGTCGGATGGCTCGGGCATGAAGTGGACGAATGGATAGAAGAGAAAATTGAAGCCCGCGACCGGGAAGCCGAACGACGCGACGGCGGGGAAACATGAATGGATCCGCCAGACAAAAAACGCCCCGCGGGTGTGCGGGGCGCGGACGACGATTACGAATTTGATTTGCGCCGCGGAGTAGTGCGGCACATTAAATTTAGCAAAAATTCGGCTTCCGCGTCTACATGCAAAGTCCCCGAGTTGCCGCGCGGCCTATCGCGTCGCGCAAATTATAGAAAATTTGGGCGTCGCAAAAAACCAAATTTAGACGGCGCGTGTGTTTGCTGGGGGGCGGGGAAATGTCCGACGTGCCGCGCACACGCTGCGCATTACGCCGCGGTCGTGGGGCTGCGAGGGCGCACGTGAGCGACGACACGTTACTTGCGCACGCCCTAGGCTACGCGCGCCACGGCTGGCCCGTGTTTCCGTGTAAGCCCGATAAGAGTCCGTACACCAAGCACGGATTCAAGGACGCCACACGGGACGAAGCGACTATCGCGGAGTGGTGGTCGGAGCACCCCGGCGCATCAATCGGCATTCCCACCGGCTGTGGGACAAATTTGTGCGTGATCGACATTGACACCAAAAACGGCGCACAGGGCGCGGCGTCGTCAAAATTGTTGCGGCAAAAATTCGGACAACACAATACGCGTAAATCGACAACACAAAATAACGGCCGGCACATTTACTTTTTCGCACCGAAAGACATAACGATAAAAAGTCGGGCTAACTTCATGCCCGGCATCGACATCCGCGGCGATGGCGGCTATGTAATAGCGCCGGGGAGCCCCGGTTATAAGTGGCTCGACGCAAGCGTAGAAATTGAGCCGTTACCCGCCGCGCTCGCCGACGCACTCACAACGATAGATAAGCCCAAGGCCAACGGCCGCGACGATAACGCGATACCCGAGGGCAAACGCAACGCGACACTGGTTAGTTTGGCCGGCTCCATGCGCGATCGGGGAATGAGTCAGGACGCCATCGCGGCCGCGCTCAAGATTGAAAATGCAAGCCGCTGCAATCCGCCACTAGACGACGTGGAAGTCGAGCGCATTGCGGCAAGTGTTAACCGATACCCCGCCAACAACGCCGAGCCTAAAGCCCGGCTCGTCCATGTTTCAGAACTTCAGACTCGTCAGCCGGAATACACGATAGACGGATTGATTGAGAAAGATACCGTCGGTGTTGTGTTTGGCGAATACGGAACGCTCAAGACATTTCTTGCACTTGACCTGGCGTTGTGTGTTGGCACCGGTAAAGATTTTCACGGGCACTCAGTGCAGGCAGGCATTGCCGTCTACGTTTGCGGTGAGGGGCACAACGGCATTGCGCGACGTGTTACCGGATGGGCGCAGCATCACGGCCAAGACATCGTTAAATCCGACATCTTCCTAACCACGTCCGCGGTGCCCTTGTTGGATCGGGCTAGTGCTGAATTATTGCGGGATCAAATCACCATAGTCAGCGACCAACGGGGGGCGCCAGTCCAGTTAATCATACTAGACACGATCGCACGCAACTTCGGCGGCGACGAGAACTCAACGCGGGATATGACCGCATTCCTAGATAGCGTCAGCGACAATCTGCGCGCGCCTGTCGGGGCATCGGTGATCTTGGTACACCACACCGGCCACGCAGAGAAATTACGTGGCAGGGGCGCGTATGCGCTCTCTGCGGGCGTGGACTTTGAGTACCGCGCCGAAATGCCGGAAGACGATGTCTTGCAACTGACGTGCACCAAAATGAAGGACGCGCCACGTCCTGAGCCACTCGCGTTTAGGGCACAACCGGTGACGTGGCAACAGAACGCACACACGCTCGACAGTCTCGTGTTAACGCCGCTCTTTGGCTATGAAGCCCCCGGGACTGAAGGACCGTTAGGCAAGAATCAGGATCGGCTCATGGAGGCGTTGCGCGAGCTGTACCAACACCAACGCAAGAATCTGACCAAGGGCGGCGGTGATCCCGA
>JAOTWM010000162.1 GCA_029862885.1 Gammaproteobacteria bacterium | reverse complement strand
AATACTGAGTAAACGCGTAAAGCATCTCACAGACGCACTGCTTCGGGACTATCTCAATGCTCTAAACAAGTCAAAGGCCGCGACGCCCGCCGATTCGAGTCCGGCCGATGCCGCTGGGGCACTTCAACCGTCAGGCTGAACACCGATCAACGAGCCTCTGAACGACACGCCCCATG
Source organism: Gammaproteobacteria bacterium (assembly GCA_029862885.1). Lineage (GTDB taxonomy): Bacteria > Pseudomonadota > Gammaproteobacteria > Arenicellales > JAOTWM01 > JAOTWM01. The sequence goes on along the minus strand of JAOTWM010000162.1, from coordinate 9,729 downwards.
AAAGGTTTCCACAATTTTCCCGTTAGATGGAAGTTAATGGTGTTGATCACCGCGACCGGATTTTGCGTGTTGCTCACATCGGTAATCGTATTGGTTGTTTATGATCGTTACAAATTCCGGCAGAGCCTGGCAAGCGAATTATCGATATTGTCCCGGACGATCAACTCCGATCTGGTGACGGCGCTGGCCTTTGATTACGAAAATGAGGCGCGTGAAACGCTGCAGAACTTGAGGGCTAAGCGATCGATCATCACGGGTTGCGTTTACGATAACGAGCGAACGCTGTTCGCTGACTACTCGACCGACCACACACAATGCCCGGACACGCCCAACACCATCGGCTCGCACTATGCCGCGCGTTACATGGATCATGTATCGACACTCGGCACCGAGAGTGAGGAACCCGAAGGTATCTTGCTGCTCCGCTCCAGCTACATCGATCTCAATGCGCGGCTCGTTGCGGATGTCTACCTCTTCTTAGGGATACTCGTGGTGTCGTCGCTGCTCGCGTTTTTTCTGGCGACTCGGTTGCATCCCTTGATTTCCGGGCCGATCCAGAACCTGGCCGGAACCGCGAGACGGGTGACCAAGGAGGCGGACTATTCGGTTCGTGCCGCTCGACACAGCGACGACGAAGTCGGCGAACTCGTTACGTCGTTCAACGAGATGCTGTCGCGGATGGAAGAGCGCGACAAACAACTCACCGCCAAAAGTGAGGAACTGCAGCAGTCACACAAACAACTCGAAGAATACAACCGCACGCTGGAGGACGAAGTCAAACGCAGAACGCGGGAGTTGGCCGCAGCCAAATTAGAAGCAGAGCGTGCCCGCGATGAGGCGGAAAAGGCCGATCGGGCGAAAAGTGTGTTTCTGGCGAATATGTCCCATGAACTGCGTACGCCGATGAATGCCATCATCGGCTTCAACCGAATTGTCATGCGCCGCTGTAAGGATACCCTGCCGCCAAAGCAGTACGAGAATTTGAGTAAGATCGCAATAAGCGCCGATCACCTGCTGACGTTGATCAACAACATTCTTGACCTGTCCAAGATCGAAGCGGGGCGAATGGAAGTCAAACCAAGCCCGTTTAACCTCGATCCCCTCGTCGAGATGTGCCTGCGGACCGTTGAACCGTTGGTTGCCAACAAGCCAATCACGCTTGAAAAAGAAATCCCTGCTGAATCGCCAACGATGGAAACGGACCAGGACAAGATGAAACAAATTCTCATCAACCTGCTCAGCAACGCGGTGAAATTTACCGAGTCGGGGTCGGTGACGGTGCGGGCCGAGCATCGCGACGGACAGATTAGCGTAGCGGTACAGGACACCGGCAACGGGATACCGCCAGAGCAACTCGAAAGTATTTTCGAGGAGTTCACCCAGCTCGATGGCTCCAGCACCAGGCGACACGGTGGTACCGGGTTGGGGCTTTCGATCACCCGCCATCTGACCCGATTGATCGGCGGTCATATTGCCGTGCAAAGCGAGGTGGGCGTGGGCTCCACATTTACCGTGACCGTCCCCATTCGTTATATCCCAAGTGAGGCCGGGATTGGTGGCGCATCGAAGCATCCTCATTAAATGGAGGGCCCTGCCCATGAACAAAATCCTCATCGTCGAAGATGTGGAATTCAATGTCGATCTCCTGGTACAGCTTCTGGAGGAGGACTATGAGCTGGTGACTGCCGGTGACGGTGCGGCGGGAATCGCGTTGGCCGAGAGCGAACGTCCGGATCTGATTCTGATGGACATGTCGCTTCCTGTGCTTGATGGCTGGGAGGCTACGCGTCAGATCAAAGCCAATCCGGCATTAACCAGTATCCCAATCATTGCGCTGACCGCGCACGCGATGCAAGGTGATGAAGAAAAAGCCCGGGCTTGCGGTTGCAATGATTATCTGACTAAGCCCATCGACGAAGATCGCCTGTTTGAGAAGATCGACCGGTTGCTTGGATCAAGCACGGCTTGACCGTGGAGGCATCGCGATGTCGAAACTAGCCACTGTCCTAATTGTTGACGACGAACCTTTTAACGTTGATTTAATCGTCCAAGAACTAGACTTCTTAGAATTCGAGACCATCACGGCGTCTAGCGGCCAGCAGGCCATCGATGTGCTCGACGAGCGCCCCTGTGATGTCGTGCTGCTCGATATCATGATGCCGGGGATGAGTGGTTTTGACGTGCTAGAGCGGTTACGTGCCGACGGTCGGCTGGCTAGTTTACCGGTTATCGTCATCTCGGCGCTGGACGATCTGGAGAATGTGGTGCGCTGCATCGAGCTCGGTGCGGAAGACTATCTCACCAAGCCATTCAACCCCGCGTTGCTGAAGGCCCGAATGCACGCGACGCTCGAGAAGAAACGGTTGCGCGATAAGGTCGCGCAGCAGCTCGCCATCACGCGCAAAATTTTTGGCCAGTACGTTCCGGAAAGCGTAGCGGAGTCGATCCTCGCAGGCCACGGCGTGCTCGAGCCGGTGCAAACCATCGCGACGATTCTATACGCCGACTTAGAAGGCTTCACCGGAATCGTGGAGCGCATGATGTCGCCGCAGCGCGTCGTGCAGATGTTGAATGAATATTTTGCGGCTGTGGTTGAACCCATTAACCGCCATGGTGGCATTCTGACTCAATTTCAAGGTGACGCCACGTTGGTCACATTCAACCTGCCGGTGGCTGATGTCCACCATGCGGACAGCGCTGTACAGGTGGCCTCCGAGATTCAACAGATGCTGAAGCAACAGAAGTTCGCAGGGGTCTCGTTGCGCACCCGAATTGGGATAGCGACAGGAGAGATTCTAGGGGGCAACGTCGGTTCTGGTGATCGTATCAACTATACCGTGTATGGCGATGCAGTGAACCTGGCCGCGCGGCTCGCGGATTTCAACAAAGAGTGCGGCACACAATCTTTGATGTCGGACGACACCGTCGTCGCATTGAATGGCAGCTATGCCATCGAGCCCGTTGGTGAGGTCACGATACGCGGCAAGCACATACCCGTCGACGTTCATAAACTGACCGTCTGACTCAACGATAGTTCTTCTGGGCCTGCCCACATTCAAGGCAGCGGGTTTGAGAAGCTTCGGTTTGCACCGAATCGGAGGGGTGGCGTTATTGAGCCATCGGGCGGCAGATACGACACAATTATCTAAGAAGCCTCTGATTCGCCACCGAAATTGGGAGCATCCCACGTGCCACTAGTAATTGGGTTTACAATAATGAGCCAATAGCCCACCAACGTTCAGCCTAACAATAGATCGCGACAAGTACATGGCGAGTGTTCCCGTAATAATGATCGTCGATGATGAGCTCTTTAACTTAGATGTTCTGGAGCAGGAGCTCGAGACGCTTGGTTACGACATCGTCACCGCCAATAACGGCGAAGAGGCGATACAGAATATAGACTCCGCCTCCCCTGACTTGATATTGCTCGACATCATCATGCCGGGGATCGATGGTTACGAAGTCTGCCGGCGCTTAAGAGCAGCGCAGGCGAGTAACGATATTCCTGTGATATTCATGACCGCTTTGTCAGACGCACAAGACAAGGTCAAAGCATTCGAAGCAGGCGGTGTGGATTACATCACCAAGCCGTTCCAGCCCGAGGAGGTGCTGGCGCGGGTTAAGACCCATCTTGAATTACGGCGAACCCGACAGGAACTCACGGCACAAAACACCCGGCTTCGACAGGAGATAGAATCACACCGGCGTGCGCGTCAAGCGGTCGACTATCTCCGCGAAGAGATCAAGACGGGACATAATTTTGAAGAGATCATCGGAGATTCGCCGGCGCTTAACGATGCGCTCGGTAAACTGGCGCAAGTGGCCGAAACCGATACCACGGTATTGATTCAAGGTGAAACCGGCACCGGTAAGGAGTTATTCGCGCGCGCCGTGCATAATCGCAGCCCGCGCAATCCGCATCCTCTGATAAAAGTCAACTGCGCTGCCCTGCCGCGCGATTTGATTGAAAGCGAACTGTTCGGACACGAGAAAGGCGCGTTTACCGGGGCCACGCAACAACGGAAGGGTCGGTTCGAACTTGCAGATAAAGGCACGATATTTCTCGACGAAGTAGCAGAGCTCTCTCCCGCGGCCCAGGCTAAACTACTACGCGTTCTTCAGGAGCAGGAACTCGAACGCGTGGGCGGCACTGAAAGTGTTCGTGTTGATGTGCGCGTCATTGCCGCCACAAACAGAGAGCTCGAGGCCGATATTGAGACGGGTGCGTTTCGAGCCGACTTGTTCTATCGACTCAACGTGTTTCCGGTGACCGTTCCGCCGCTGCGGGGCCGTGTGTCCGACATTGCTCTTTTGGCGCAACATTTCCTCAACAAATTCGCGCGAACCTTGGGTAAGAACTTTACCGGCATTGACGCAGCGTCTTTGGCTGAGCTCACTCGCTATTCGTGGCGGGGAAATGTGCGGGAACTGGAGAATGTGATTGAGCGTGCAACCATCCTATCCCCCGGTCCATTGCTTAAGATCGAGCCGTTGCTGGCCGCAACCATAACCAAGGCATCTGACTCTGGCACGTTGGAAGAGGTCGAGCGAGCATATGTCACTGATGTGCTAGAACGGACCCACTGGGCAATTGAGGGGGATCAAGGCGCTGCGGCTGTGCTCGGCCTCAATCCCAGCACGCTTCGTGGCCGGCTCCGAAAGCTTGGGATAAAAAAACCGACATAGTTCGGTTTATCAGCGCAATGAGCAAGCGTTTCTGCGGAAGAAAAAACGAATTGGCGAAAATACCTGAGTGTATTCGTGTTCTGGATGTCCTAAGATTACCGCTGCCAAAAAATTAGCTGATGCGGTAACGGCAATAACGCGCGATTAGGCCGGCACGAGTTTCTCGCTACGAGCCGCGAAAATTCGGTAAATCGACGGCACTAAAACCAACGTCACGATAGTGGAAAATGCCAGACCCCACACTATGGTGATGGCCAGCGGTTGCAGTAGCTCTGCGCCCTCGCCGAAACCCACGGCGAGTGGCGTCATACCGACTACCGTCGTCAACGTGGTCATAAGAATCGGCCGTAACCGCAAACGGCTGGCTTCCACGATTGCGGCTTCCAGTGCCGCGCCGCGCTCGCGCTCGATTTCGATGTATTCGACCAGCACAATGGCGTTGTTCACAACGATGCCGGCCAACATGATCATGCCTAGCCACAGCGGCATGGAGATCGGCATATCGAGGACGTTGACGGCGAGCGCTACGCCGATTGCGGCAAACGGAACGCCGAGTAGTATGACGATTGGATTACGCAGCGATTCGTACTGCACGGCCATTACCACCAGCACTAGAAATATCGCGATGCCGAGCAGGATATGCGCGATGCGTTCACCTTCCCGCAAGGTTTCTCCCGCTCCGCCGTCATACAGCGTATAGCCGGCCGGAAGTGTGAAATCGGCGAGTCGCGCCGTGGCGGTTGTACTGACTTCGCCAAGTGTGCCACTGGCGACAGTACCGCTTACTTCAATTATGCGTTGCTGTCGATCGCGTCGAATACTGGCCGGTGAATTCACGAGATCGACGCGCGCAACATCACCCAAGTATACCGCCGGGCGATCGGCAGTACGTGCAAACAAGAGCACCGATTCCACGTCGCGTGGGCTTGTCATCTCGGATGGTGGACGGCGTACGCGCACATTGAACTGGCGGTCGTCCTCGATATAGTCCGTGACCACAATGCCCTGCAGCGCGACTCGCACCGCTCGCCCGACTACTTCCACGTTCAACCCGAGTGACGACGCGCGCTCACGATCCACGATCACCGACAGTTCTTGGGCGATATCTTCCGAGGAATGCCGAACGTTTTTTAAGCCGGGAACATCCTCGAGTCGTCGCACAATCTCGTCACCGATGCCGGCCAACACTTCCAGGTTCGGTCCCTGGATGCGAATACTGATGTCATCGTCACCGCCGCTCATGCGGATACCGCGAATACCCGGGTTGCGTAAGCGTACGCGCACGCCCGCCAGCTGCAACTCATCGACCTCCTTATTTATACGTTTAATCCAGTCCGTGTTACTGATTTGCCGGTCGGCGAGCGGTACCAGCTGAATGGCCACACGACTGCGGTTGCTGCGTTGGTATTCGGAACGCCCAAACACATAACCGCCAATTTGGGAGAATGCGGATTCGACGTCGGGTTGCGCCAACATTAGTGCTTTAATCTTTGCTACCGTGCCATCCATCTAATTTAGACTGATGCCGGCGTCGGCGACGATCGCGCTGTTGACTTCCGCAGCTGCGTCTACCGGCGCGCGATCGGCAGATTTACCCATGCGCTGATGGCGGTAGACGTTTTCCAGCATCACGATCGTGTTATCGACTAACATCCCGACACCCAACGCGAGGCCGGACAATGTCATGATATTTAGGGTGAGTCCCACGCTTGCCATCAACATCAACACCACCACCATGATCGCGATCGGGATTTTAGTGCCGATAATGAGGGTACGACGCGAGTCGCCAAGGAACGGGTACACGACCAGCATCGCCAGCACGCCACCGCCCGGAGACCACTGTTCTGTATCAGCTCGTTGCTGAGCACTACGCGGCCGTCGCCGACCGGATGGCCGCGCAGGGCACACCGTTGACGGCCTCGAAATCGTTCGTGTAAGGCGATTAGAGGCGAAGCCGAAACCTGACGACGCCTAATCCCGGACACCGAAAGACTATTCTCTATAGATCCAAGGCAAACCGGTCGCTTACGTCAGTCGCTCAAGAGAGTGGAGGCATGACAAGGTTCGTCACCGCGTTATCAGTACCTGCTCTTTGCGATAACGTCGGGTAGAATGTCAAAGGAGCCATTGTTGAATTTCACTACAGGGCGGGAGAACCCCGGCAGTGCCGTCCGAATCCCTGTTTGGACTGACCAGGCCAACATAGACTAAAGCTATCGTTGGTGGAGATAACCGAGAAATGACCCATATACCTACTGCAAGTTACAGCGTCACCGTCCGCGTCGAGTTCCCGAACGATCCTGGGATGCTTGGGCGGCTGACATCGGAAGTCGGAAGGCTTGGCGGTGATATTGGTGCCGTCGACCTGGTGTCGGTCGGACAAGGTCGCATGGTTCGAGATCTGACCATCAACTGCCGAGACGACGACCACGCCACAGGTTTGGTCAGCCAAATTGACGACCTTGAGGGGTTCACGCTACTGCACCATTCGGACAGGACGTTCTTGCTGCATCTGGGCGGCAAGCTTGAGGTCGTCAGCCGCGCGCCGATTCGAACGCGGGACGACCTGTCGATGGTCTACACGCCAGGGGTGGGACGTGTGTGTCTAGCCATTCAAGCCGACCCGGATAGCGCCTACAAGCTGACAATCAAGAAAAACACAGTGGCGGTTGTAACTGACGGTACGGCGGTCCTAGGTCTTGGTGACATTGGGCCCGCTGCCGCTATGCCGGTGATGGAGGGCAAGTGTGCGCTGTTCAAGGAATTCGCCGGCGTTGATGCCTTTCCGCTTGCTCTTGATACGAAGGATACTCAGGAGATCGTAGAAACGGTGGCCCGGATCGCCCCTGGCTTTGGGGGCATCAATCTGGAGGACATTTCAGCGCCCCGCTGCTTCGAGATCGAAGAACTGTTGCAGAAACGGCTGGATATCCCGGTGTTTCACGATGACCAACATGGGACCGCGATTGTGACGCTCGCCGCCTTGATCAATGCGTTGCGACTGGTTAAGAAAGATCCGCAGCAACTCAAGGTCGTCGTCAGCGGTGTCGGGGCAGCGGGAGTCGCGGTCAGTAAGATCTTCATGGACTACGGCATCACGAATATCGTCGGTTGTGATCGTACGGGTGCGATCGATCGTAGTCGTACTGAAAATATGAATTTTATGAAGACATGGTACGCCGCTCATACCAATCCCAATCAGGAACGTGGAGCGCTCGCAGGGGTGATTGAGGGTGCCGACGTCTTCGTCGGGCTCTCGGCGCCAGGGGCTCTGACTGTACCGATGGTTCAGAAAATGAATCGCGATCCGATCGTCTTTGCGATGGCAAACCCAACGCCCGAGATCATGCCGGAAGACGCAGCCCCTTACGCCCGCATCATGGCCACTGGGCGCTCGGACTACCCCAATCAAATCAACAACGTCTTGGGGTTTCCTGGGGTGTTTCGAGGAGCGCTCGACTGTCGGGCGACGACCGTCAATGATGAGATGAAACGTGCTGCGGCCGACGCCATCGCGGAAGTGATTCCGCCGAGCGAGTTGAACGAGGACTACATCATCCCCAGCGTGTTCAATAAATCCATTGTGCAAGCCGTGGCCGGGGGTGTGGCCGCGGCGGCCCGCCGAACGGGTGTGGCCCGACGTGAATTTAAGGAATAGCGCGAACTCGCGACCAAACTAGGACGACCAGACTAGGACACCCACAAATTTATGTTTAATAATCAAAGCCCAATGCATGAATCCTCAATTCCGCCTGAGTTCGTGTTCCCGAATTCGCCAACATACTCCATACATCCCCGATTGTTTTTATGAACTCTCAAAATTCGGGCGTATCATCGCTGCTCAGTTTCGACAGGATCCAACACCCTACAGGTTGGGAATCCACCGAATACGGGGTTTATACTTCCTTAGTATCTCGCCCCGTACCTTACACTATTCAAATTTCGCGAAGATTCTTGGTGCATGGTCCGCCTTCGTGAAATATCCGGGCTTGCACTGCGCTGCATTTGTCGTTTGTTAGAGCGGCGTCGCAATTCGAGCTTATGGACGATAGCGTAGCTCGGGAGAGGTTAGAACTGAACTGATTCTAATGTCAGCTAACGATCTAACAAGATTGCGCCAACACCACAATGCGACGATTGGGTTGTTTGTCGCTTTTTGGCTTTTCGTATTGGTCTCTATCGGAGTAATTGAGTTTTTCGAAATTTCCAAGCGCACCCAAGATAGCTTGATCGGCACTCTCTTCGGCGCTGCTATCGTGTTGTCGCTACTCCAATTTACGAAACGCTGCCCAAATTGCCGGGCTAATCTCGGTTGGCAGGTGCGGCTGAGCATTCCAAAGAACTGCCACAAGTGCGGAGCGGGTTTGCGACAGAGACCAAACGGACAGGGCAGATAGCACGTGCAATGTCGGCCGTTTGCTGTCTGATAATCCGCAGCAAAAGAAGTATTTCGACAGACAAAGTCGACCCACAGCTGCCCATCGAAGCCGCTCTACCGGAACGTCGCTTCTTTAAAGGCTTACCGGGCGATGATGGTGCAACATGGGCTGAGGTAATCAAACTTTGCGCCCCATGCCAAAGTCAAGAGTTTGCAACCCAACGATTGAGCTTATGCCCGGGTTTCATCAGAAAGAAGACACGCCCCCTGTGGGAGGTGGGCTGTTTCCCCTTTCCCTTGGTTTTTGCTTCTTTATGCTCTCAGGTGTGGTAGCAAACAAACCACACAACGTAGTTAGAAAAGAGACAACTACGGAATTGATCCAATGAACGATGGGATCACTCACGCTTCGTCGGAGTGAATTGCGTTTCTCGTGATGCAGTAGGTCAGTTTTGGATTGCATTTTTGAATCTCACTAATGTTACTCCCAGTATAACGAAAACCGGATGCTCAAACGCTGCAGTTCTGGAGTTTTCTAATGGTAGGAGTTGTGACTTGCCTCGTCATAATTAGACCATTAGTTATGTTAGGGTTTCTCAAACGAGGAGGGATCGATGAAAGGCGATCGATTTAGCGAAGACAAGATTATCGGGATATTGCATGAA
>JAOTWM010000161.1 GCA_029862885.1 Gammaproteobacteria bacterium | reverse complement strand
TATTTATTGGTTTAACCGTCGGTGCTATCGGGCTCGATCCGTTGTACGCCATACCTCGCCTGACATTCAGTTGGCAGGTGTTGGATAACGGTGTGAGTTTCGTTGTGGTCTTGATTGGTATGTTTGCCATCGGCGAGGTTCTCGGTTGGATCAGCAATCGTTCAGCGGCCAAGCTTCGCCCCGCAATGCAAACTCATGCTCGCTTACCGGGGTTTAAAGACCTCTATAAACTGAAGGGCGCAATAGCACGCGGTACGGGTATCGGTTGCGCCATCGGTGCAATCCCGGGCGCCGGTGCGATCATCGGAGCCATTATTTCGTACGGAGTCGAAAAGCAAGTTTCCAAACGCGGAGACGAGTTTGGAACCGGTGTAGAAGAAGGATTAGCTGCACCCGAAACAGCAAAAAATGCAACCACGGGCACCGCGACCATCCCATTGTTAACCCTAGGGATACCCGGCAGTGCCGCAACCGCGATCATGTTGGCAGCGCTTATGCTGCACGGTGTCAACCCGGGGCCGATGCTGTTCATTACCGGCATTGATTTGGTCTACACCGTGTTCGCCGCTTATTTGGTTGCGAATCTGTTAATGATTGCTGTGGGAATGCTTGTGGCTCGAGGCTTCGCGTTGTTGATGAAAATTCCGCCGGTGCTGCTATTCGGATTCATCGTAGTGTTGTGCCTGGTGGGTGCATTCGGTGTACGTAATAATATGGCCGACGTATACATTTGCATTGGGTTTGGCATTCTCGGTTATTCACTACAACGCTTTAATGTACCATCAGCGCCACTGATTCTCGGAGTCATTCTCGGCCCTCTTGCTGAACGATATTTTCTGACATCGATGATTTCTTACGACAATCAAGTGTCGATCTTTTTCACCCGGCCGCTGAGCGGTAGCATCATAGCGCTGGCATTCGCTTTTCTCGTCTGGTCGTTGTGGCCAAACATCAGACAACTACTCGCACGCCGCCGCGTAAACCTCGTGTAGCTGGTGAAACAGGCGACAGCGAGTCGATTCCCCAACATAGATTAGGCCGCCAGTCGCCGTGGAGTTAGCGTTCAACCCATTGATTGCGTTCCTATGGAGCGTATTCGCTGGCTTTCTGATGGCGATGGGCGCCGGTGGCGGCGGTATTTTGGCTGGTATTGGTCATATCTCTATCCTGGGGATCGGCGACCCGAATATGATTAAGGTGGTCAACCAGATTTTGGAATTGACCAGCCGATTATTCTCGGTACCGCTTTATTTGCAACAAAAACGATTGGTTTGGTCGTTGGCGTTCTCCTTTGGAATTGGCGCGCCGTTGGGTGCCATTGCAGGGTCGTGGATATCAAGCGTATTTCTTGCCGATATGTCTACGTACCGTCTCGTATTCGGCCTGCTGGTGTTGTTGGTCGCCGGGCGTACGCTGTATGAAGCCATGGTCAAACCGACGCAACGTGGCGATCGCCTACAAAAGGCGTTCGATGTGTCGGAGTGCGTACAACGCGAACGCGCCGACAATCCTCACGCGCAACCGACTGCGCCGCGCATGAGTCGTTTTGGTCTACTGCGAACCCACGTGAGAATTGGTGCCGAATCGTTCGAATTCAATCCTCTGGCGGCTGCAGCGGGCGGATTTGCCATCTCTTTTGTAGGTGCCATGTTGGGCGTCGGCGGTGGCTTTCTGGTTACGCCATTTATGGCGAGTATTCTGTTGTTCCCGATGTTCTTCGTGGTGGGTACAGCCCTGATGGCGCTAATGATACCGCTGATGGCGAGTGTCTTCACCTATCTATTATTGAGCGTCAACGTTGACTGGGTCCTAGTGGCAATTGAGGTGCCCGGTATTGTGGTGGGTTCGATTATTGGTCCTATGGTCAATCAACGCATCAATGAACGATATTTGCGTTTGTTTGTTGCGTTTGTACTGGTTTGTATTGGCGTTTACTATCTTACTTAACTGTTCACTGTGCACACCGCAGCCTTACGAAATTCAATTGGCCTGGGGAGAAAGTTAACCAAGCGCATCGAGAATCCGTTGGCTGGTCCCATCCGGTTAGTGACGACAACATTGCTACTTCGTACTACGCTGGTATTTGCGATCCCCAAAATGCACCCGCAACTAATCTGATTGAGCATTTATCAGGTATGCAAACAATATCTTTATATCAACAACACGGCCTGATAAGCATCTAAAGTGTGATAAATATTAACAAGTGAACAACTAGCGACCTTGCAGTGACTAACACCGCTACCGTCAATATTCCATAGAGATTTGCTACGAATATGCAATTGGCGCTGTCCATAGATCTCGAACGTTGCACTGGCTGTCGAGCCTGCGAGGCGGCGTGCAAGCTGGAAAATCGACTAACCGAAGGTATTTTTCGTAATCGCGTCTATTGGATCGCTCCGAAATACGAAGGGGAACGTTTCGAGTTTGTAGTGAGCGTATGTCAACAGTGTTCCCGCCCGGCATGTTTGCGGGTGTGCGGCGCTGCAGCAATCTCAAAGTGCGCTGACACCGGGGTTGTTGAAATCGATGATGATCGTTGTACGGGTTGCCAGGAATGCGTACAGGCCTGCCCCTATGGAGCGATAAGTTTTGACCATCGCCGCCATAAGGCAGAAAAGTGCGATTTGTGCGCGGACCGCCGGGCGTCAAATCGCGGGGGTCCAGCCTGTGCGGCGGCGTGTCCCGGTCGTGCTATTAAGTTTGGGAATGTCGCTGCGTTGGCATCGGAGGCTCGCGCGGAGGATCGTGAAATTCGTAGGATCGATCATTTCGGACTGGCGCCTTCTATCCTCTATATTGAACACTTACGACGCACCGACCGGTTATCGAATTCGATCGATTCGGATGAATAATCGGCATCAAAAATCTCTTGGGAATCCCGTACAGGGCACCTATGCGGTGCGGCAACAACGCGGAGTCTTTCACCGCATTAGCGATGGAGCGGGTCGCCTCACCAAAGCACTGTTATTTCGTCAGCCTGGCGCAGAGCAATATCCCTATACCGAAGCGGGTAAACATCCCAGACCGGACCGCACCGTAGTCGGTGCCTGCCCAATTTGCTTTAATAGCTGCCCCGTGACCTACCACCTGGCCAAGGATCGTCTTACCGCGATCACTGGAGTCGAAAGCGATCCTGTGACCAAAGGGCGTCTATGCCCTAAAGGTCAATTTCAGATCCAGATGTATAACTCCCCAGATCGACTCACCCAGCCACTTAAGCGCGTTGGTAAACGTGGCGAAGGTCGCTTCGAACCGATCGACTGGGACATCGCACTCGACGAAGTCGCGGAGCGACTGAAGGCGATTCGCGACCGCTACGACGCGAGAGCACTCGCCATTTATACCGGCACGCGTTCAAGCTGGCTAAATAAAGCAGGTGCTGCGGCATTGTTCGCTGAGTTATATGGCACGCCGAATCAGGAGGGCACCGCGCCACTTTGTGCATCGGCCGCAGCTCGGGCCTTCAGTATTACCCAAGGATCCTCCCCTGGCGGCAACAGCTTCACCGAAACCGACCTCGGTTCGGCAGACTATTACCTGTTCGTAGGCGATAACATGGCGGAAACCCGCCCGGTTTATTTTGGGCTCATCCACGATTGTCGCATTACCAATGGCGCGCGTATGGTTACCGTGGACCCCCGCCAATCGGCTACCGCTGCTAAGGCAGACGAATGGATAGAAATCCGACCCGGAACCGATATGGCATTGGCACTCGGCATGATGTTCCATTTGCAGGATCGCAACTTAATGGACATTCCATTTCTTGAAAAGCACGTTGCCGGTTGGGAACGCCTGTGCGAATTCTTGCGCGAAAAATGTTACACACCGAAGTGGGCTGCCGCAGTAACCGACATACGTGAAACTACTATTTGCCGCTTGGCAGAAGAGCTGTCCAATGCGAAACGTGCAGTGGTGTTTGGCGGTAAAGGCCTCAATCAGCACACTAGTGGTTTCCAGGCTAACCGGGCGTTTCACATGCTTTGTTTGCTGGCCGGCCATTGGGCGCGCCCTGGCGCCGGCTTCATGAATTTAAATCGCGGCATGCCGCTGCATGCCCATGCACCGAAAGGCCGTGCGCCGATTCGTGGGCCCGCGTTGCGTAAATCGCCGACTGGTTGGATCGACGCAATGATCAGTGGGCGCCCGTACCCGATCAAAGCATTCATCTCTACCGGTAATCCGCTTTCGACCTGGCCCGGCCAGGCTAAATTGCGTGAAGCCATGAACGAGCTCGATCTCGTGGTTTATATGGAACTGTTTCCCCACGCGACATCATATTATGCCGATTACATATTTCCGACCACGTCCGCGTTGGAAGCCGGCGACGTCAACCGATCTAACGATGATCGCCGCGTCGGCTGGATTGAAAAATGTATCGATGGTCCGGGTGAAGCGCGTTCTGACCTGCACTTCTGGGTCGAGCTTGGTAAACGCTTCGGCTTTGAAGACGTGTTGAAAGACGAGTACAAATTAGATCCGGCCCGCTTTTGGGACGAGGAGATGATTCGTGCAGCGGGCACGAGGGGACTCACTACTGAACGAATGCAAGCCAACCCCTCGCGATGGATTCGTGGGCCTGTGGCTGAACCCGGTGCACCTGAAGTCGAGACTTTGTTTCAGGATGGGTCGGTGTTTCCAGGGGATCCTAAGGGGCGGCAAATTCCCACTGAAACCGGCAAATTTGAAATCTGGACCGACGCGCTGGAGCAAAAATTTCTGCCCTATGGGTTGTCGCCATTACCTGAGTTCTATTCCGATCCTGATCAGCTCACCGATCTTCCCTATCTGAAGTATTTAGCATCCGATGAAGAGGAAGGCGTTCCGTCCCCGGCGTGGGGAGGGAATGCATTGACCCGTCCGGTCCGAATCGTCAATGAGCCCATACAGCGATCGCCTTTGTACGATACAGAGTTGGTCAGCGGTCGCCCACCTGCGCCACATTTTCACTCATGGACTCATTGGTTCTGGCAAGCCCAGGAAATGTGGCCAGAGCAGTTCGTAATGATACATCCCCGCAAAGCCGAACCACTGGGTATACGGGATCGGGATCGCGTAATAATTGAAAACCAGCATGGCTCTATAGAAGCCGTGGCCTGGGTACATACCGGTATTCGAGAATCTTCGGTATTTGTGCCGATTGGTTGGGACGAACGACAAAAACGTGATCCTGCCGCGAGTGTCAATTGGTTGATCGATCATCATCTGCGCGATCCGATTTCTGATCAGACTAATATGAAATCGATTCTGGTGAGCGTGCGAAAAGCTTGATGGCACCGGCAAACCGAATTCTCGCCTTTATCGCGCTCGGTCTGATATTCGCCTGCGCGGTATATTTACTCGGCGGAGTGAAGTGGCTGCCTTGGGATTTGCGCCCTGGATCGCCGATTGGTCAGTCTCTGGGAATCTGTGCTGGGATGGTGTTACTGGGGACATTGTATTACGTTCGGGTGCGCCGTTCGGAGAATACACGGCTGGCAAAACCGGCATCGCAGACGTGGCATAGCTTGGTTAGCACGCTCGGCGCGACGTTGGCAATTTTGCATTCTCAGGCGGCTCTCAGGGAATGGTCCACGCTGGTGTTGCTGGCGATAATAGGATTACTCGCTACCGGTCTTTACGGGCGAGTGATCGCACCGCTCCGGGTGGGGGCGGCATTCGGTCGCAGCGCGGTTCCATACGCCGTTATGGAACAGCCGAACGCAACGTCGAATGCGGTGAGCGACCTGATATACGCCAAGCGTATGCTGCTGAAGTCATTGACTGACGATACCCGGGAGGGCGAATTCGTGCTGCGATGGCATCACTGGACCGAGCGCCCACGCGCGGCCCTTCGTTACCATCGTCTGACCTTAGCGGAAAGGCGATTGCTTGCGCGTAATCCACTTAGCGCAAGTGCGGAAATCCCGGCAATGGAGCGACTATGGCGCCGTTTACATCTATTGCTTGCTGCGATGTTTATCGTCGGGCTTCTCGCCCACGTGGTTACGACGGTTTTTTTCGCGGGATATGTGGCGGACGGGCGCGAGATCTACTGGTGGCATATTACGAAGTGGTGATGCGCCGAGTCCAATAGATAGTTTTGGTCAATAATCTGACATTAATTACGATTCTGACGGTAAATATTTCAATGCAGCAAAGATGCAATAAATTCGAGGCCGCAGAGAATGAATAAGGAAGCACGCAGAATCGCAATGCGCAAAAAAAACCTTGCAGCTGCGGTCGACGAGCTAAAGATCAATCAGATCCAACGTCATATCTTTTTGTGCTGTGACCAAACCAAACCAAAGTGTTCCCAGCAGGATAAAAGTCTCGAATCGTGGAATTTTCTGAAAAATCGACTTAAAGAACTCGCGCTGGTTGAAGAAGGTGGAGTGTATCGGACCAAGGCAAATTGTCTACAGGTGTGTACCCAGGGCCCTATCGCGGTGGTTTATCCGGATGGCGTTTGGTATCACTCGTGCACACCGGAGGTTCTTGAAAGAATAATTCAGGAACACTTGATCGGCGGCAAGGCGGTGGATGAATTTGTATTCACGACACATCCCCTTACAGCGGTGACTAAGGAGCAAGGGTGAGTTGGCCGGCGTGCCCGGAAGCCCAATCTTCTTAAGTCTGATATTTCGCTGCCCGTAGGCCTTGCATATCGGTAATAATGATTTTGCGGTTACCAATTTTGATATAACCGGCACTCTTGATACTGTTTAGTGCGCCATTTACAAATTGGCGCGATGCCCCAACCATCGATGCCAGATCCTCGTGCGAAAGTTTGAGGTCAATTAACAATCCTTGGTCATCTTCCACCCCAAAACTTGCCGACAAAGCGAGCAGAACATTGCGCACCCGATCTTCGGTGGAGTGGGTAGCCAAGCTAAGCGCCAAATGCGCAACCCAGCGTAAGCGCACGGATAACGCACGGACTATTTGTTGTGCAACTTCGGGAAACCTTTCCAAAATGCGATAGAAGTTACTCAATGGTAATGTATATACGGTCGAGGTTTCGAGAAACCGGACTGTCATCTGGCGGTTTTCGAAACCACCTAAGTCAGCAGCGCCCAATATATCTCCATCGGACCAGAAACCCGTGACGCCGGCTTTCCCACCCGGACTATGATAAGTAGACATCGCTTTACCTTTGATCAAAAAAGCCACGAATCCACCGGCATCACCCTGAGTCCACAACGTATCGCCGCGCTGGAAACGCTGCTTGTTACACTGACTTAGTACGGCGTCGCGGTATTGTTCCGGGATCGATCCCAGCACATCCAGGTGCCCGCCGAGATCAGACGAATCCATGTATTCAGCTCCAATATTGGCTCGGTAAGATAATAATGGTGTCCATCGCGAAAAAATAATTTTCGCACCCAATCTACAGGAACACAATAATAGCGGCACCTACAAACAGAATACATGTAACTCTCAACCCAACTAGTATTGGGTAATGTTGAATTTCCTTCCGCAGGTAACCGAAGCTAAATGATAGATTCCGATTTATAAGTCCATTCGCAATGTAAGCAAACATAAAGCTCAGTATCGGGTGCAATCCGTACAGATGCCTTGGGTTGGCTCTAAAAATAAAAGGATGTGTGGAGATAGTCAGTGTTAGTGCAACTGAGAACGGAATTATAATAACTGAAAAAAGATTTACATTTTTGTTAAAAAGAAACAAAGAAAATAACCATACACCTAATAACGAATACCAAATAATCGTATTAACCGAAATCGCCAAATCGTAAAACATAGCCATATATCTAGGATCAACTAAATTACTATCTTTCGTTTCCGTCTTAAATCTAATTAAAAACAAATTCGATTCCGTAAAACTTTTTTAATCTTTGGGAAATTTCTTTTCTGCATTACTCAAATGTCAACTCTTTCAATATCCGTTTCTTATCCTGCTTAACCAATTTCCTAAAGCTAACGCCTTCCTCAATACTTTTATTGTAGTAATACTTATATATTACGTCCCAATAAAATTTATCGACATTTGTGTACTGTAGCATTTCTTCTTTGAATTTGTCGTCTGAATAAAGGTAGATTGGACTCGTATCTGCTGTGGTGGTCGTTAGATAGAAATTTCCGTATTGTAAACTTATTGGAATACTCCATAGTGACAGGCCCATTAAAGCTATAATGGAGGGAATTAAAAGTAAGTTTGTAGTATTCGAAGAAAGCCGACCCACTCTGTTTATGATAAATAACAAAACGCGTATTAGGCCGATAATTAAAAGATAACCGTTTCTGCATAACAAAACACCAGACATAATCAAGCCTATGGTTACTAATCGCGAAAGTGAGATATCTTCCGTTTTTACAAAGTGAAAAAGTTTCAGTCCTAATATTACGATTAATCGCCCGGCTAAACCCTGCCCAGAATGTGAAAGGAAAAATCGTGTACAGAGGACAAAATATAGATGTCACAGAAAAAATTAGAGCCACTCTATAAGCAAACAGATGATCAATTTGCTTCAGCAAATAGACGGTAAGCCCTAAATTAAGGGCGAATATATAAAGCCTGAAAATTATCAGACTTGAGGTGAATTCGGTTACTGGAGAAAGTAGAAGACTTGTTGTAGGAATGATGAACCCTGCGCCAATTATTAGGGATCTTGTGTGCCTAGCGTTTTCGAAATCGAGGAGTAATAGCTGTTTGATAAATTGTGGAAATAGTTCTGCGGTAGAGTGGTAATAAACCTCATCGCCGGTTATTGGAATATCAAGACAAAACGGAATATAGATTAACGAGGTTATCGCGATATAAAAGCAAACGAGTTTATCGATTCTTTTCATATTGAATACTCGTTCAGTACGGCATCACGATACATACGAATGAATCGCTCGATGAGCGTAAGTCGTCTCGGTTTACTGCTTACCTCCGTTCTGCTGCGTATCGTCGGTACCACATTCGTTCAGGATCGGGAGTATCCAGCTCTTGTTTTCGCGAATTTCCTCCATGGACAGTCCTGTTAGCTCGTAAGGTAAAACGAGCCAGCGATTCGTTTCGTGCAGGTAGTAGTCCGGTGTGCGTCCTGTTTGGTTCTGCGTGGGCTTGTAAAATGGTGTGGCAATTCGTATATCATGGGGCACGTTTCGCTTGGCTTTGGTTTGCAAGCGATTGATTACCGCCTCCACATTGCGGCCAGTGCCGAAAACGTCGTCGACGATCAGCAGCGAATCATCATGATTGATATTTTCCAATAGGTATTGTAGGCCGTGCACGCGGATTTTCTGCGGGGAATCATAGCGCTGCAAATAGTCGTCCATACCGCGATACGAAGTGCGAATGGCGATATGATCGGTTTCAACGCCTAGATACTGCAAACACTCCTGGACATAAATGCCAACGGTGGAGCCGCCGCGCCACACACCGACAATAAAATCCGGCCGAAAACCGCTGTCGTAGACTTTGAGTGCCAGTCGATAGGAGTCGTTGAGTAGCGCCTGTTCTTCGACGTACTGTTTTTCCATCATTTACTTAAGAAACCGCATTCGTTCGGACTATACTATGGTGTTCTTTGTCGTTGCCAGCTCGAGTCATTTTGTGAATTACCATGACAACTAAAACCTACCTGTATGCGCAACGATTGCTGGAGGATTCATTCCGTCTGGGAGCGAAGATTGTCGCGAGCAAGTTCAGGCCGACAATGATTACCGCGATTTGGCGCGGCGGAACGCCAATGGGGATCGCTGTGCAGGAGCTGCTCGCATACTGTGGAATTAACACCGACCATATCGCCATCCGCACCTCTTCCTACAGCGGCATCGATGGCCGCTCGACGGAGATCCGCATACACGGTATGAATTACGTAATTAAGAATGTGAGTCGCGAGGATCGCTTATTGATTGTCGACGACGTGTTTGATACCGGCCATACCATTGACACGGTGATCGATCATTTGCGCAAAAATG
>JAOTWM010000003.1 GCA_029862885.1 Gammaproteobacteria bacterium | reverse complement strand
ATAGGTCAGGGGTGTGAGCCGGAGCGGAAGCATCGCCGGTTGTCACCATCGCTGGGCTGTCGCCGATAGGTATGTAGGAAATGAGCGAGCGTCGGGATGCTGTCGGATTTGTTGCGCTCCATGCTTTGATTTTGATCATTGTGAATCCCAACTTGAATTGCCCAGACTTATGCACGGGCTCCTTAACTCGATATCACCTGAGATCCGAGCTCTTTGATGATATTTTCGGGCCACTGCACGCGGCGTTATACATCGTTGAACTGACACGGTTCACCTGGACGTCCAAACTGTGGCATTCTACCTGCGGTTGCCCGTTAAACCTACCCTATATAACGCTGCTGCAATTTATTTAAGATTGATTATGCATAAGTGGTTTCAAGACACGCTCGAGGTTCGCGACCACGGTCGCGGCACCTATAATGTTACTGAGCACCTCGGCAAGTTGATCGGCCGGTCCGGAGTTCAGACTGGGCTTTGCCACGTGTTTCTGCATCACACTAGCGCATCATTGATCATTTGCGAGAACGCCGATCCGGCAGTGCGGACCGATTTGGAGGCGTTTATGGCTCGCGTGGTGCCGGACGGTGATCCGTTGTTCGAACACACCGCCGAAGGTCCGGACGATATGCCCGCCCATGTCCGTAATGTGCTCACGCAGACTGAGCTTACGATCCCGATCGGCACGGGCCAGATGATATTGGGTACGTGGCAGGGCGTGTATCTGTGGGAACATCGCTCGCGGCCTTACACTAGGCGAATGACGATCACTATTCAAGGCAACGATCAACGTTGACGGACAGGAGTAGTGCATTGTGTCGGGGCGGCGGAGTTTCGGATGCCGTGCAACAGCCACGCAAAGTTGCTGTAGCGCCGATGATGGATTGCACCGATCGCCACGACCGCTATTTATTGCGCCTGATCTCGCGACGCGTATTGCTATATACCGAGATGGTGACGACCGGCGCATTATTATTTGGCGATCGGGCGCGATTCTTAGCGTTTCATCCAAGCGAACGCCCGGTCGCGATGCAAATCGGCGGCAGCGACCCAATATCGATGGCGCGCTGCGCGCGATGGGTCGAGAATGCGGGATACAATGAGATCAATATTAACGTTGGTTGTCCGAGCAGGCGTGTAAAATCAGGTGGTTTTGGCGCTTGTCTTATGTTAGAGCCACAGCGTGTCGCAGCTTGTTATCGCGCAATGACGAGTGCCGTCGCAATTCCGGTTACGATTAAGACGCGAATCGGAGTCGACAACCGTGATTCGTACCACGAACTTTGTGAGTTCGTCGATACTGTGGCCGACGCCGGTTGTCGGACTTTTGTAATACACGCTCGCAAGGCGTGGCTCGACGGTGTAAGTCCGAAACATAATCGCACCCTGCCGCCGCTGCGTTACGATACCGTATACGGACTAAAGCGTGATTATCCCGAGCTTGAAATTATTATCAATGGTGGAGTAACGACCCTTGACGAGATCGAGGCGCACTTACAAAACACCGACGGCGTAATGATCGGTCGGGCAGCGTATCAGAATCCGTACTTATTAGCCGATATCGATGCGCGATTTTTCGGTGACACCAGTTTGGTTCCGTCACGCGCCGAGGTGTTGGAGCACTATATTGAATACATGAGACACGAAGTTGCTAATGGAGTCTATCTAAAACATCTGGCCCGGCACCTGTTCGGATTATTTTCGGGATTGCCTGGAGCAAAAGCCTGGCGTCGCCACTTATCGGAGAATATGTACCGAGCGGACGCCGGAGTCGAAATTGTCGATGAGGCGGCTCGTCACGTCGCTCGGAACACCCTCAAACCATGAATTGTTCATTCACGATCCTGTCTTCCAGATTGTGTTCAGGGTCAAACAATAATCGCATTGACACCTCGCGTTGTTCAACGATATCGACCTGAACGACGTTACGGACTTCGTGGTGGTCGGCCGTGGCACTGACTGGGCGTTTCGCGGCGTTCAATATTTCAAATCGAATATGGGCATCCTGTGACAACAGGGCACCACGCCAACGCCGCGGTCGGAACGGGCTGATCGGCGTCAACGCCAGCACGCCCGCTCCGAGCGGGAGGATCGGCCCGTGCGCGGAGGCGTTATAGGCAGTGCTGCCCGCCGGCGTCGCAACCAGAATGCCGTCACAGACCAACTCATCGAGTTTTACTGCATCATTGACATGGACGCGTATATTCGCCGCCTGACGAGTTTGGCGCAGTAGCGATACCTCGTTAATCGCCAATGCATCGACCTCGATCCCGCTTTCGTCCCGAGCCACCATGGCTAACGGATGCCACTGCGCCGGTTTGGCCTTGCGCAATCGTTCCACGAGATTATTTTCGCTGTAGCGGTTCATGAGAAACCCGACGCTGCCTTTGTTCATGCCGTAGATCGGTACATTGTGGGAAAGGGTTTGGTGCAACGTGTGCAGCATGAAGCCATCGCCACCGATCGCGACAATAACTTCGGCGTCCGCGAGTGCCGTATTCCCGTATTGTTTTATCAGGCGTTTGGCGGCGCGCTGCGCTGCATTGTCCTCACTAGCCAAGAATCCAATCTTATTCAACAATGTACTCCGCGGTAGTTGCTATCGCAGGAATCCCGCGCGCTTCTCAGTGTCCCTGGGCATGCACAAGCGATTACTTTACTATACAGTGCGTGTACGGCTGGTGACTAAATCGCTGTACCGTCGTCAGGTTCGGGCGTTGCCGGGCTAATAATATATTCGTCAACAGTATTGTATCGTCGCACGGTGGGAAACTCTAAATCCACCACTCGTGGCCCATGGAAATCATGGAATGAAGGATTTCCGATGACATTGCAGGTACCCCCTCCGATTGTTCGGCGCGTTATTTTATGGACAGTTATTATCGTCGTCCAATGGCCAGCAGCGGGGCGGGCGGCTGAAATACTGGATGGACATGTCACTCGAAATGGCGGCGAGTTCGTTGTTGCTTTTACCGTAACGGTCGATGTGAAGCCACACCAGGTAATCGAGGTCCTTTCCGATCTCCGAAACTTAAGTGAATTGTCGCCGATTATCGTCAGTAGCAATATTGTCGGTCCGGTGATGTCCGCTAAACAACGCGTGCACTTAGTGTTGAAACCCTGTGTCCTCTTTTATTGCCGGATCGTGACTAAGGTCAGTGATGTCAGGCATGCCGATCCGAATCGTTGGGAATTCGAAGCAATATCCGCCCTCGGCGACTTCGAAAGCGCTCGAGAGTCATTGAGTGTCGCATCTCATGGGCCGACTTCGTTAGTACGTTACGAGGCCCATTTAGAGCCGAAATTCCGAATTCCGCGAATTATTGGCGCGTGGGTAATGCGGCTGGTATTGGGCCGCGAGCTGCGGGCCGCGGCCCGCAACATCGAACGTCGCTATTGAACCTCGCCGCCGCCATTCGGTTAGCAGGCAGGGCAGGTTCAAATTGCTCAAGTTCGGCCACCAGAACGGGGCGCAATGCGTCGCCGCTGCGGGTCGGTTCTGTTATTCTGATCGGCCGGAATACTTGTCCGAAATATTGATGGAGGAACAAATGGTCGACCGACTGAATCGCATAAGCGCCCGAATCACCCAGCCGAAATCCCAAGGTGCATCTCAAGCCATGCTCTATGGCGCGGGGATGACGGTAGCGGATATGCAGAAGGCGCAAGTTGGTATCGCCAGCGTATGGTGGGAGGGGAATACCTGCAACATGCATCTGAACGGCCTCGCCGATAAGGTGTGGGACGGTATGCAAGAGGTCGATCTGGTGGGTATGCGTTTTAACACGATCGGTGTCAGCGACGGCATTTCCATGGGCACCGATGGCATGAGTTACTCACTGCAGTCGCGGGATTTGATTGCTGATTCGATCGAGACGGTGATGGGTGGCCAGTGGTACGACGCGTTAGTCACGATACCCGGATGTGATAAAAATATGCCGGGCTGTATTATGGCGATGGGGCGCGTCAATCGCCCTGGGCTCATGGTTTATGGCGGCACGATTCGCCCCGGGCGAGCGCGTGGCAAGTCGATCGATATCATCTCGGCATTCCAGAGCTACGGTGAATACCTTGCCGATGTCATCGATGAGGACTCGCGTCAGGATATTGTGCGTAATGCGTGTCCGGGAGCGGGTGCGTGCGGCGGCATGTACACGGCCAACACCATGGCCAGCGCTATCGAAGCCCTGGGCATGTCTTTGCCCTATAGTTCGTCGACACCTGCCGAAGACCCGAAAAAATTGCAGGAATGCCTTAACGTCGCTGCTGCGGTGCGGGCGTTGATGGAGCGCGATCTCAAACCGCACGATATCATGACTCGGGCAGCGTTCGAAAATGCCATGGTAATAGTAAGTGCGCTTGGCGGCTCCACCAATGCGGTTTTGCATTTAATTGCGATGGCGCGTTCGGTACAGGTTGATCTCGGTATCGACGACTTTCAGGCGGTGAGCGATCGCGTGCCGTATCTGGCGGATCTCAAACCCAGCGGAAAATATGTCATGGAGGACTTACACAACATCGGTGGAATACCGGCGGTCATGAAATACTTGCTGGCTAATGACATGTTGAATGGCGATTGCATCACCGTTACCGGTAAAACCATCGCTGAAAACTTGGCCGATGTACCGGAACTCAGTGCCGGCCAGGTTATCATCCAGCCGTTGGAGAAGCCGCTGAAATCCACTAGCCATATTCAAATACTCAAAGGTAATTTGGCGCCCGGTGGCGCCGTCGCCAAGATTACCGGAAAAGAAGGCGAGCGCTTTGTGGGTCCGGCCAGGGCATACGATTCGGAAGAAGATATGCTAGCTGCTCTGGAGCGCAAAGACATTCAAAAGGGTGACGTGATTGTCATCCGTTACGAGGGCCCGCAGGGCGGACCCGGTATGCCGGAGATGCTAACGCCGACGTCCGCCATCATGGGGGCAGGTCTCGGCGAACACGTTGCACTGATCACTGACGGCCGTTTTTCCGGGGGCTCGCACGGCTTCATAGTCGGTCACGTAGTGCCGGAGGCGCAGCACGGCGGTCCGATTGCGTTGCTTCGCGACGGCGACTCAATCACTATTGATGCCAAGGCTAACATTTTATCGGTAGACCTCAGCGACGAGGAAATGAATGCCCGGCGTGCGCAGTGGCAGATGCCGCCATTTAAAGCAAATCGCGGTACGTTGTACAAATATATAAAGAACGTAAAAACTGCGAGCGAGGGATGCGTGACCGACGAATAACCCGGTAACATTATTCGCGTTTCATCTCAAAATTCAGCGTCACATTTAAATCGCCTGCTAACCTGGTTAAAAACCTCTCGATAACCGGCACCGCCTGTGGCGAGTCGGCAGGGTAGCGGATTCGCACCGAGGTCTCGCGACGGAAGTTTTTGGTGCTGGGGTAAATACCGATTCGCCACTGTGGGTGGGCGGTGCCGAATTCCTCGATCTCCATTGCAATGTCCCCTTCTGGGCTGGCAAGCCGCGCCTCGATGGTCTGCCATTGTGTCGGGTCGAAGGGAAGTATTCGCGCTAGGACTTCATTCATCATTGGCTGCAACATGTTCGGGAATCCCGGAAACGCATAGACGTTACCAATACAGAAACCGGGTGCGCCGTGCGGGTTGTTGATCAACTCGGCGCCGGCCGGCAACATCGCCATGCGTTGTCGCTGGGATGTAAACGTGTCGCCGTAACGCGCCGATAGTATCTTGAAACACTCACTGTGACGCGTCAATTCCAGATCGAACGCGATCGCGATGGCTTCCCGGGTGCGGTCGTCGTGGGTCCCGCCAATTCCGCCCGACACTAAAATTGGCCCGTGTCCGCTGTAGCCCAGGTGGCGAATCCAATCGCTGATTTGAGCCGGGTCATCGCCTACACTAAGGCTCACCAGGGCGGGATGGTTCAGTTCCCATAATCGGCGCAGCATCCACTCTTGATTGGTATTGCGTTTTTCGCCGAGCATTAGCTCGTCTCCGACATTTATTACGGCGGGTTTAATTGTGTCGGATGGGTTTGATATCGATTGCGAATTCAAAGGTCGACAGGCGATATGGTGCTGTGCGGTTACGGGAGTATACCGCGCGTGATGAATCTAGGCGTAACGGTTGGAATCGCTGATAGAAACGCCAGCCGCCAGATCCGGTGTTGGGTTTTGCCGAAGTCATTATAATTGAGTGCTTATGATGCGATGCTCATAGCCCGGATATTTTACTCAGGGAGCCTTTGAATACGTCTGGGCGTATCAAATTGAGATTCAAAGTGATCGAGATCAAGGCGTGGAACGCGCGTAATAGCAGGGCTATTGCCTACATCAATTATTGGAACGATCGTTTATTTTGTTCTACCTGTTCCACCCTCGGCTTCGAGTTTTTGATGCGGCATTCGGGCGAATCTCAGCGGGCTTAAAAGATGAGTCGGCAACAAGAATTGTTACGGATATTGGCTGACGGCGGCGGCCACGCTGAAACCGAATTGTGTCAGGCGCTGGACCTGAGCACAGGCGATTTGGCAGGGATACTGGCAGAATTACCGCGCTTCGAGTTGCACGTCGAGCGCCGAGCGGACGCGACGCTGTGTTGGCACAATCCCACCACGGTGTTGCACGGTGATACGATTGTGCAGTATCTGCGGAGGTTGGGATGCGAAATCGGTAGTAGCCAAATCAATGTCGTGCCCGAGGTCGACTCGACCAATAGTTTTCTGCTTGGGTCCGATCGTAATATTTTCGTGAATGGCTGCGTATGCGCAGCTGAGGCACAACCCCGGGGACGCGGCCGGCGTGGCCGGTCCTGGCTGGCCGTTCCATACCAAGATATCATGATGTCGATCGGCTGGCGGTTTGATCGAAGTCGGCCGTTATCCGGTTTGAGCTTGGCAGTCGGTATGACGGTGGCGGATGTACTGCACCGGTATGGAGTCGTTGGGCTCGGTGTAAAATGGCCCAACGATCTCGTTTGGCAGCAACGTAAGCTCGGCGGCATTCTGATCGATTCCCGGGCCGGCCAGCACGATCGCCGCTTGGTGGCGGGTATTGGGCTGAATGTGGCGTCAGAGCGGCGCCGGAACGATACACCGTCGCAGGCGTGGGTAGGTTTGGCGGAGATTCTAGATGAGGATGTCGATCGTAATCGCTTGGTGGCTGACCTTATCGGTGCGTTGTATGCGATGTTCATTGAATTTGCACAAGCCGGTTTCGCACCATGGCGGCACCGCTGGGAGGATTATTGCGTGGCCCGAGGAAAACCCGTACGCATCAGTGCTGATAAGTTGGACGTAATCGGGATCGTGCAGGGCATCGATTCGGAGGGCGCATTGCTGGTATCTGACGCGACGGGTACCACCCATCGATTCCTCAACGCGGAAGTCACGCTGCGAGTGCAATCCTGATACATCGAAATTGAGCGACGTGGAACGTCTCCGCGAAACATTACCAACGCAACCGTGAGCCGCGGCATCGGTGAAACCAACATTTCTACTCGTAGATGCAGGCAACACTCGGGTCAAATGGGCGCTGGTCAACGGCACGGAATGGCATGCCTACGCGTGTCCACTGGCGGACGCCGAGCCCGAATCCGTTTGGAAGGCCTTGGATATCCCGGATCGCGTCATCGTGTCCAACGTGGCCGGGGGCAAATGGGAGCAAAATGTGCGCGTCTGGTGTAAGCGGTACTGGAAGCGCAACGCGGAGTTTATTGCGGCGTGCCACGAGCAGTGCGGAGTCCGCAATGGATATCGAAATCCCAGTACATTGGGTAGTGATCGCTGGGCCGCGCTAATCGCGGTGCGTCACTGCACCAGGTCCAGTAGCATCGTCGTAGATTGTGGGACAACCGTTACCGTCGATGCGTTGAGCGTCAGCGGCGAATTTCTGGGCGGGGTAATATTCCCCGGGCCCGGACTTGCCCGGGCCGGCCTACTAGATCGAACCCGCGGTATTGCCGAGGTCGACGGCGGTGTCGAATTGTTCGGGCGCTCGACCGGTGAGGCCGTCGCGGCCGGCATTGCGTACTCGATTGCAGGGGGCGTCGATCGAATCGTCGCGGAGTTTTCGGCACAATTGCCGGGTGTCGTGTCGATATTTATGACGGGTGGCGCGGCCGGTGCTGTATCCCCGTACCTGCGCAGCGTGGTAACCCTATCTCCCGAATTGGTGTTGCGGGGTCTAGCGGTCATCGCGGAGACCACGCGATGAGGTGGGTGGCCGCGATATTACTCGTGCTTAATGTCGGGCTGTATCTTTGGCTGACAGGTCCGGGAAAAAAAGTGGCCGATCCGGGCGTGGTGGAATTGCCGGCCGTCAACCCGCAGAGTATGCGGTTATTGACCGATGCGGATCGAGTCGCAGACCTTCCGGCCAGTGGCGTGGCCTCGATTTGCGTTCGGATCGGGCCGTTCGTGGAACTCGGCGCGGCGGCGCATGCACGCAAATTGCTGGATGAATTTCGTTTGTCCTATCGTACGGACGCCGTCAAAGCACGGGACGTGCGGGCGTTTCGGGTCTATGTGGGACCCTACCGGTCGTCGGACTTGGCTGAAACTATGCGCGAGCGTCTACGTGATAGCGATACAGAACATTATATGGTGACCGAAACGGATGGGTCTCGGACCTTCTCGCTCGGCTTATTTTCTCGGGAGGTGACGGCCGAGCGCTATGTCAGATCGGTCGCCGTGAATGGTATAGAGGCGAATTTTCGTCAGGAATACAGGGAGTTGGCGGCCAGCGAGTGGTTGGAGATTCGGGACCTCGCGGTAGACAGTGACGCACGGCGCCGCTTGGAAGTAACTGATTGGAAGGACGCTCGTGTTCAATTACGCCGAATCCCGTGCAATTAATTTGGCACCGATGGCAATTCACCGTTGCGACGGTCCCCACGTTTCCCTACAATCCGCGGCCTGCCCGCATAGCTCAGTTGGCAGAGCAGCTGATTTGTAAATGATTGCACCTTGGTGCAGAAATGTGCGAAGTGGAGGTGGCTAAAACGGGGAAACCTTCGTGTGATGGCAATCCCGTGCTAGGGATATTGGGGCCGAAGTCGTCTCTGGGCAGGCCGCTGCTGAGAGTCGCTTGATACAGAGCGGCATCGACCCCACTATCCCGAGTGTAGAGACTTTACACCACCCACCTAAGCAGGACGGGTGCCTGTATGGTGAAGAGAAAGTCCAGACCCCAAACAAGGAATCGGCAGGGCGGGTGGATCTACCGGCCTTGGCTGCGCAAGCAGTAGTGGGTATGAATCAGCAGGTCGGGGGTTCGAATCCCTCTGCGGGCTCCAACGGATATATCATGAAGGATTCGGACAAAAGGCGAAATTAGGCGGAGCAGTCGGTGCGATGATCTGCGCTCGTGAATTATCCAGGCCAACGCCATCGGCCGGCAGACTTATCGAGCTAAAACCTTTAATTTATTGACAAATTAGCTGCCGCGACAGACAATTCCGCGTTTGGGCGAAGCCGGAGGGGTTCCCGAGCGGTCAAAGGGGGCAGACTGTAAATCTGCTGGCTCAGCCTTCGGAGGTTCGAATCCTCCCCCCTCCACCATATCGTCATAGTCGGTGGTGGAAGGGAATCAACGCAAAGAGCACTCGTACAGGTATATGAGTTCTGAATTCAGGGGAAGTCGCGGGTGTAGTTCAACGGTAGAACCTCAGCCTTCCAAGCTGATGACGTGGGTTCGATTCCCATCACCCGCTCCAGGAAAAACGGCGTCGTAGTGAACATTCAATATTATCGGACTAAGAAACCCTCGATTAAGTTTGGACTCAGCGCAGCCGGGCGTGAATTAATCAGTGGTTCCTTACGCGGGCTTCCACAGCGGGACCAGACATTGGCCCTAGTGTTGCCGATTAGAGGAAATACTCTGGGAAAGTTTCGCGACGCCCACATAGCTCAGTCGGTAGAGCACTTCCTTGGTAAGGAAGAGGTCACCGGTTCAAATCCGGTTGTGGGCTCCAGAGTCCAGGGCGTTGCCGTACCATTTAACGAATTAGAGAAGAGGTAATCACCATGTCGAAGGCGAAATTTGAGCGAACGAAGCCGCATGTCAATGTGGGTACGATAGGGCATGTAGATCATGGTAAGACGACGTTGACGGCGGCGATGACGCGGGTGTTATCGGCGAAGTTTGGTGGAGAGGTGAAGGCGTTTGACGAGATTGACAATGCGCCGGAGGAGAGGGAGCGGGGTATTACGATTGCGACGGCGCACGTGGAGTACGAGACTGAGGCGCGGCACTATGCGCACGTAGACTGTCCTGGGCACGCGGATTATGTAAAGAACATGATCACCGGAGCGGCGCAGATGGACGGAGCGATATTGGTGGTGAGTGCGGCGGACGGTCCGATGCCACAGACGCGGGAGCATATATTGTTGGCGCGTCAGGTGGGTGTTCCCTATATCGTGGTGTATTTGAACAAAGCGGACATGGTGGATGACGAGGAGTTATTGGAGTTGGTGGAAATGGAAGTTCGGGAGTTATTGGACAAGTACGAGTTTCCTGGGGACGACACGCCGATTATCACGGGCAGTGCGTTGAAGGCGTTGGAGGGGGACACGTCGGAGCAGGGCGAGGGGTCGATTGTGAAGTTGGCGGAGGCTTTGGACTCGTATATACCGCAGCCGGAGCGGGCGGTGGACGGTGATTTTCTGATGCCGGTGGAGGACGTATTTTCGATATCGGGTCGGGGTACGGTGGTGACGGGCCGTATTGAGCGAGGGATTGTGAAGGTAGGAGACGAGATTGAGGTGGTAGGGATCAAGGACACGATGAAGACGACGTGTACGGGAGTGGAGATGTTCCGGAAGTTATTGGATGAAGGCCAGGCGGGAGACAATGTGGGGGTATTGTTGCGAGGCACGAAGCGAGATGAGGTGGAGCGAGGTCAGGTGTTGGCGAAGCCGAAGTCGATCAATCCGCATACGAAGTTTGAGGCGGAGGTGTATGTGCTGAGCAAAGAGGAAGGGGGCCGACATACCCCATTTTTCCACGGATATCGGCCGCAGTTTTATTTTCGGACGACGGACGTGACGGGGGCGGTGGATTTACCGGAAGGGGTTGAGATGGTGATGCCTGGAGACAATATAAGGTTGACGGGGAGTTTGATCAATCCGATTGCGATGGAAGACGGGTTGCGATTTGCGATTCGGGAAGGCGGCCGAACGGTAGGCGCCGGTGTAGTCAGCAAAATTATTGAATGATCAAATGAAAGTCGATAGCCAAAAAATACGCATCCGCCTCAAGGCGTTCGATCATCGTATGATTGATCGTTCGGCCCAAGAGATCGTCGACACGGCCAAACGAACCGGTGCGTTGGTGCTGGGACCGATTCCATTGCCCACTAAGATTGAGCGCTATACATTATTACGTTCGCCCCATGCGGATAAGAAGGCCCGGGACCAGTTCGAGATTCGTACCCATAAACGGATTATGGACATCATCGAGCCGACCGACAAAACTGTAGACGCACTAATGAAGTTGGATTTGGCGGCCGGCGTTGATGTCGAAATCAAACTTAATTGAGCGGCTTAATTGAGATAATGGCAACGGGGAATTCGGCATGGCGTTAGGGTTAGTCGGTACAAAAGTGGGAATGACCCGGGTGTTTACCGAAGACGGCCGGTCGCAACCGGTGACCGTGGTGGAAGTTTTACCGAATTGCGTGACCCAGATTAAGCGTCCGGAAGTGGACGGCTATTCGGCCCTGCAAGTCACGACTGGGTCGCGGCGGCCGGGACGCGTCACCCGACCTATGGCTGGGCATTTCGCGAAGGCGAATGTGGAACCGGGACAGGGATTGTGGGAATTCCGTGCCGACCCGGAGCAGTGTACGGACTATGAGCTTGGTGCTGTGCTGAACGTCGATATGTTTAAAGAAGGCGAGAAAATTGACGTCCGCGGTACCACCATTGGCAAAGGATTTGCCGGCGTCATGAAACGCCACGGATTCGGCGGTGGTCGTGCCAGCCATGGCAACTCTAAGGCGCATCGCAAAGCGGGATCTATTGGACAGAATCAGGATCCCGGCCGCGTTTTCCCCGGCAAGAAAATGGCCGGTCATATGGGTAACGAACGTCGTGTCCAACAGGGATTACGAGTCGTGAGTATCGACAACGAACGCAATTTGATCTTAGTGAGTGGTTCAATACCGGGCCCGAAGGGCCAGAATGTAATTATTCAGTCGTCGGTTAAGGCCGCCGCTACGGACAGTGCGTCCGAATAACGACGAACGAATTCGGAGTACGAATTGGAACTGCCAACAAGTAAACTGAACGGCGAATCCGCAGGCGGTGTAACTGTCGCGGATCGCTTGTTTGACGTGCCGTTCAATGAAGCTCTAGTGCACCAGGTCGTCGTTGCCTATCAAGCGGGCGCGCGCGCCGGAACGCGAGCTCAGAAGAATCGATCGGCTGTGCGCGGTGGTGGAGTTAAACCGTGGCGCCAAAAGGGCACCGGACGCGCGCGCGCCGGTACGATCCGCAGCCCTATCTGGCGCGGCGGCGGAAGAACGTTTCCGGCTACGACCTGTGACTTTTCACAGAAAGTCAATCGTAAGATGTACCGCGCGGCAATGCGCACGATCATTTCTGAGTTGGCGCGTCGGGAACGATTACTAATCGTCGACGAATTGAGCCTTGCAACCCCAAAGACCCAATTGTTGGTGTCGACGCTGCAGTCACTGAATTGTCCGGACGTATTATTAGTGAGCGAGAAATTCGACGATGTTTTGGACATGGCGGCACGCAATCTTCCATGGGTCAGCTATTGTTCGGTCGACGAAATCGATCCGGTAGGTTTGATTCGGCATAAATCGGTCGTAATGTCGGTCGCGGCCGTAAAGAAAGTTGAGGAGTTGTTGCAGTGAAGGAGGAGCGACTCTATCAAATACTTGTATCTCCGCACGTTTCCGAAAAGGCATCGGCGATGGCGGATGAGTCGAGACACGTCGCGTTCGTGGTACGGCCGGACGCAACGAAAACGGAAATTAGGGCAGCGGTAGAGAAATTATTCAGCGTCGAGGTAGAGGCCGTGCAGGTTGTCAATATGCGCGGCAAAATGAAGCGTTTTGGTAAAACCCCAGGTAAGCGAAATAACTGGAAAAAGGCTTACGTGCAGCTGAAACCCGGCCACGACATTGATTTTGTTGGGACGTGAGTAAGCATCGTGACGTGAATCGGCGGGAGAACTAAAAAGTGGCTCTGGTAAAGCAAAAACCGACGACACCGGCACGGCGCGGCATGGTTCGCGTGGTGTCGCCGGAAGTTCATCGCGGTAAACCGTTTGCGCCACTCGTCACCGCGAAACGCACAGTGGATGGGCGCAATAACGCGGGGCGGATTACTATTCGTCATCGCGGCGGCGGCCATAAGCGGCGTTTTCGGGTCATCGATTTTCGCCGTAACAAAGACGGTGTTCCGGCACGGATCGAGCGTATTGAATATGATCCGAATCGCAGCGCCAACATCGCGCTGTGTCTGTACGCGGACGGTGAACGTCGCTACATCGTTGCCCCTCAAGGGATAAAAGCTGGCGATCGTATTGCATCCGGGCCGGATACCCCGATTGCGATGGGCAACGCGATGCCGTTGCGAAATATACCGGTCGGCACGATCGTGCATTGTGTGGAGCTGAAGATCGGTAAGGGAGCGCAGCTCGGACGTTCTGCGGGCGCGAGTATTCAATATCTCGCGCGTGAAGGAAATTACGCGCAGTTACGATTGCGCTCCGGCGAAGTGCGACGCGTGCATTTGGATTGCCGTGCCACCATCGGTGAAGTTGGCAATTCCGAGCACGCGTTGCGTAAGTTGGGTAAGGCCGGCGCTAAACGTTGGCGCGGGATACGGCCTACGGTGCGTGGTGTGGCGATGAATCCGGTGGATCATCCACACGGCGGCGGCGAAGGCCGTACCTCCGGTGGGCGTGACCCGGTATCTCCCTGGGGTGTACCCACCAAGGGCTATCGGACCCGGCATAACAAACGCACTGCCGGAATGGTCATGCGTAGACGTAAGAAATGATGAGTGCAATATAGATATGCCACGTTCCATAAAGAAAGGCCCGTTTGTCGATCACCATCTGTGGACCAAGATCGAGGCCGCTAAGGCTCAGAGTAGCCGGCGCCCCATCAAGACCTGGTCGCGCCGATCGATGATCATGCCGGAGTTTGTTGGTTTGACGATTGCAGTGCATAACGGTCATCAACACGTACCGATACTGATCAGCGAGAATATGGTCGGCCATAAATTGGGCGAATTCGCACCAACCCGTACCTTTAAAGGGCACACTGCAGACCGCAAGGTAAAATAGTGGGTGATTGAATGAGAGTAAAAGCTGTCGCTAAATATGTTCACATTTCGCCGCAGAAATGCCGGCTTGTTGCGGATCAAATTCGCAGTAAACCGGTGTCTCAGGCGCTGGAGATTTTGGAATTTAGCCCTAAAAAAGCGGCGCATTCCATCAAGAAGGCACTGGAATCCGCAATCGCGAATGCGGAACACAACGAAGGTGCGGATATTGATGAATTATGGGTCGAACAAGCCTGTGTTGACCATGGCCCCGTGGCGAAGCGCTGGCGGGCACGGGCCAAGGGTCGCGCCGCGTCGATATGGAAGCGAACTTCGCACATCATAATTGCCGTTGGCGATTCAAGGAGAGAGAGCTAATGGGGCAAAAAGTTCAGCCTATAGGATTTCGCCTAGGCATTGTCAAGGACTGGAATGCCCGTTGGTACGCATCGAAACGGGATTATGCGACGAATTTAGCGGGCGATTTAAAGGTTAGAGATTTTATTCGGCGTCGTATTCCGAATGGGGCGATCAGTAAAATCGCCATCGAGAGGCCGTCGCAAAATATCAATGTAACGATTCACACTGCGCGTCCGGGTATTGTAATCGGCAAAAAAGGTGAAGACATCGATCGTTTACGCGCCGAGTTGGCTGGAATTAACGGCGGTCCTGTGCATATTGCCGTGGAAGAGATACGTAAGCCCGAACTGGATGCCTCCTTGGTAGCAGAGAATATTTGCCAGCAATTGGAAAAACGCATCATGTTTCGTCGCGCAATGAAGCGCGCTGTGCAGAATTCCATGCGGTTAGGCGCAAAGGGAGTGAAAGTCATGGTGGCCGGCCGATTAAACGGCGCCGAGATCGCGCGAACCGAATGGTATCGGGAAGGGCGCGTGCCGCTGCATACATTACGCGCCGATATCGATTATGGATTGGCAGAGGCGCACACGACGTACGGTGTCATTGGCGTCAAAGTATGGATTTTTAAGGGCGAAGTGTTCGTTGGTGATGAACAAGTCGAAGGCGATGCCAAAGCGGCGGTTGCCGGTCAAGGTTAGAGCGTACTTAATATGTTACAACCCAAAAGAACCAAGTATCGCAAGCAGCAAAAGGGCCGGAACCGGGGCAATGCCACCCGCGGAAACCGCGTGAGCTTTGGCGATTATGGTCTAAAAGCCACGACCCGTGGCCGTGTTACGGCACGTCAGATCGAGGCCGCGAGGCGTGCCATCAATCGACATATTAAACGCGGTGGCCGGGTATGGGTGCGGATGTTTCCAGATAAGCCCGTTTCGAAAAAGCCGTTGGAAGTGCGTATGGGCAAGGGTAAAGGCAACCCTGAATATTGGGTTGCGGTTATTAAGCCCGGTCATGTGTTGTATGAAATTGAAGGGGTCAATGAGAATTTGGCGCGCGAAGCGATGCGTTTGGCGGGAGCTAAACTCTCAGTATCTACAACCTTTGCGAGGCGACAGGCGGCATAACCATGGCGGCTTCGGAATTACGAAATCAGTCCCAAGAAGAACTCGATAAGCAACTTATCGAACTTCGGCAGGAGCAGTTCAACTTGCGAATGCAACGCGGCACCGGGCAACTGGCGAATCCGTCTCGGTTTAAAGAAGTCCGTCGCGAGATTGCACGGATAAAAACGGTAATGAATGAAATAATGAGAGCAGCCACATGAACGAGTCAGCCGCTGCTGTTGATGTCGTAACCAGCACGCGCTCCGTACCGGGCAGTGTTATCAGTAATAAGATGGACAAAACCATCACTGTTTTGGTGGAACGACGGGTACTACACCCGATCTACAAGAAAATTATTCGTCGATCGACGCGTTTGCACGCCCATGACGAAAATAACGATTGTAGGCAAGGCGACAAGGTCTTGATTGAAGAATGCCGCCCACTATCGAAAACCAAGAGCTGGCGCTTGGTTAAGATTTTGGAACGTGCTGAATAGCGGAGCGAACCGATGATACAAATGCAAAGTACATTGGACGTTGCCGACAATAGTGGCGCAAAACGGGTTCAGTGCATCAAAGTATTGGGTGGTTCAAAGCGTCGATACGCCGGAATCGGTGATGTGATTCGCATAAGTATTAAAGAAGCGATTCCCAACAGTCGTGTGCGCAAAGGCGATGTATACAATGCGGTTATCGTGCGGACCAAGCATGGTGTGCGCCGTGGTGATGGGTCGTTGATTCGATTCGACAAGAATGCCGCAGTTTTGTTAAACGCTCAGCTACAACCGGTGGGCACTCGAATTTTCGGCCCAGTGACGCGCGAACTCCGGAGCGAACGGTTCATGCGAATTATTTCTTTAGCGCCGGAAGTGCTTTGAGGTAGTTGCTAATGCAAAGACTGCGTAAAGGTGACGATGTTGTGGTCCTGGCGGGCCGCGATCGCGGTAAGCAAGGTACGATCCTGCGGATATTGAAAGACGATCAGGCGCTGGTGGACAACGTAAATGTGGTGAAGCGCCACACGAAGCCGAATCCGAATAAGGGTATAACCGGTGGAATTATCGAGAAGGAAGCGCCGATCCATGTTTCCAACCTGGCGCTTTATAACCCGATCACGAAGAAAGCTGATCGCGTAGGATTTAAACAATTGGAGGACGGTCGCAAGGTCCGGTACTTCAAATCAAATAATGAGGTCGTCGACGTTCAATAAGTTGAACTCGATGTTGCAGCGAAAATGTTGAAATTGCAGGAACATTATCAAAATACGGTGGTGCCGAAGCTGAAGGAGCAATTCCGCTATAGCAACACAATGCAGGTACCTCGAATTACCAAGATCTCATTAAATATGGGGCTCGGCGAGGCGTTGACCGACAAGAACGTACTGGAAAAAGCAGCCGGGGATATGGCGCGGATCAGCGGTCAAAAACCCGTGATTACCAAGGCCCGAAAATCAGTCGCCGCTTTCAAAGTACGTGAGGGATGGGCCATCGGCTGTATGGTGACATTACGGCGTGATCGTATGTACGAGTTTTTGGATCGTTTGATCGCGATTTCTATTCCTCGAATTCGTGATTTTCGTGGCTTGCCGGCAAAGTCGTTTGATGGTCGTGGAAACTATTCGTTTGGACTTAAGGAACAGATCGTGTTTCCAGAGATCGATTACGATAACGTCGATGCGATCCGAGGATTAGATATTACGATCGCGACGACGGCCAGAAATGACGACGAAGCGAGGGCATTGTTGCTCGGATTTAATTTCCCGATTAGGACATAAAAGTAGATCTTATGGCAAAGAAATCGATGGTGGCTCGCGAGGTGAAGCGAAAGCGGTTGGCGGAGCGTTTTGGAGCGCGGCGCGCGGAATTACGGGCGCAAGTGGTTGATTCCGATGGTGACGCTGAAAGTCGTTGGCAGGCGATGATAGATCTGCAAAAGCTACCGCGTGATTCGAGTCGGTCGCGCTATCGGCACCGCTGTGGGTTGACTGGGCGGCCGCGTGGTTATTATCGAAAATTCGGATTAAGCCGTAGCAAACTTCGCGAAGTAGTGATGCGGGGTGAAGCGCCGGGTGTCGTTAAGGCGAGCTGGTAACATCACGCGTGGTAACGTAATTTCTGGAGCGCAAATTTTAAATGAGTATGACTGATCCCATTGCCGATATGCTAACCCGTGTACGCAACGGTTTGCGGGCGGAGAAAGCCACGGTAGCAATGCCGAGTTCCACGGTCAAAGTATCGATAGCCGCCGTGTTAAAGGACGAAGGCTATATTACCGACTATAAGGTGGATGCCAGTGGCTCTAAGGCGACGTTGGAGATCACCTTGAAATATTATCAAGGTGGCCCCGTTATCGATGAACTGAAGAGGATCAGTCGTCCCGGACGGCGGGTCTATCGCTCGATGCAGGACTTACCCACCGTCAATGGTGGACTCGGCGTAGCCATCGTATCGACGTCGCAGGGGATAATGAGCGAACGTGCGGCCCGCAAGGTCGGCGTGGGTGGCGAAGTAATTTGTACGGTGTATTGAGGGTCTGAACGAAGACGTTATAGAGGTAAATGCAGTGTCGAGAGTAGCAAAGAACCCAATTCCTATCCCATCGGGTGTGGAGGTCAATGTGTCGGATGACCGTGTATCGGCGAAAGGTCCGAAGGGTGAATTGCATTGTGCCCTGCATCCGTTGGTGTCGATCTCCAAGGATGGCGATATTCTCACCGTCGGTACCCGCAATGAGCTTAACGATGCACGGATTATGGCTGGCACGACACGGGCACTAGTAAATAACTTGGTCACCGGAGTATCGGCCGGCTTTGAGAAACGGCTAACGAT
This sequence comes from Gammaproteobacteria bacterium, assembly GCA_029862885.1. Lineage (GTDB taxonomy): Bacteria > Pseudomonadota > Gammaproteobacteria > Arenicellales > JAOTWM01 > JAOTWM01. The sequence goes on along the minus strand of JAOTWM010000003.1, from coordinate 18,968 downwards.
AATCGGCGTGGGGTATCGCGCCCAGGTGCAAGGCACGAACCTAAATCTTGCGTTGGGCTACTCGCATCCGGTAAATCATCCGATTCCAGACGGTATTACCGTAGAAACGCCAACTCAAACCGAGATTGTTGTGAAGGGAGCGGATAAACAGTTGGTCGGGCAGACTGCGGCAGAAATTCGTCGTTACCGGCCGCCTGAACCGTACAAGGGTAAAGGTGTGCGTTACGCCGATGAACGTGTTATTCGCAAGCAGGCCAAGAAAAAGTAAGGGCACTAACAATGTTGGATAAGAAACGGCAACGGCTCCGCCGCGCACGCCGAGCAAGGGCGAAAATAGAACGGTTAGGAGCTACCCGATTGTGTGTTTTTCGCTCGCCGCGCCATATTTATGCGCAATTGATCGACTGCAATGGCTCGCGGGTAATTGCGAGCGCGTCGACTGTTGAGCCGACGATCCGCGGTGACGTTAGTAACGGCGGTAACATTGGCGCGGCTGCGGTTATCGGCAAGGCGATTGCTGAGCGGGCCAAAGCCAAAGGTATCGATTCAGTGGCCTTTGATCGTTCGGGATTTCGTTTCCACGGGCGGATTAAAGCTCTGGCAGATGCGGCCCGTGAAAACGGTTTACAGTTTTAGCGGAGTGCCATTTCGGCTTCGGCAACATAACGGATTGATACGGGACAGTATGCGGTATGGCAATGAGTAACGAACGTTTCGATAATCGAAATGAGAATTTACAGGAGCGTTTAATAAGCGTTAGGCGTGTCGCCAAAGTGGTCAAGGGCGGTCGCCAGTTCGGATTTTCGGCGCTGACGGTGGTCGGTGACGGCAATGGTCGCATTGGTCTCGGCCGCGGTAAAGCCCGTGAAGTGCCGTTGGCCGTGCAAAAGGCTCTGGAGAATGCCCGCCGCGATTTGACTTCCGTGGAACTCAGCGACGGCACGCTGCATTATCCGTTAATCGGCCGACACGGGGCCGCCCGGGTTGTAATGCGGCCGGCTTCGGAGGGCACCGGGATCATCGCCGGGGGTACGATGCGAGCAGTATTTGAAGTGGTCGGTGTACGCAATATTCTGGCCAAGGTTATCGGTACGACGAATCCGGTAAATGTTGCCCGCGCTACGATCAGTGGCTTGCGCTCGGTGGTGAGTCCGGAGACCGTGGCTGCGAAACGTGGCAAATCACTGGGCGATCTGACTGATTGATCCGATGGCGAAAACAAGTAAGAAAATTCGCGTGACGTTAGTGCGTAGTTTGTACGGTCGCGGCAAAACACACCTGGCCTGTGTCCGCGGCCTCGGGCTGCGTCGTATGCACCACACAGTTGAGGTCGAAAATACACCAGCGGTTCGCGGCATGATTAATAAAGTATCGTATCTATTATCGTACGAGGAAATCTGATGCGTTTGAACGATCTGCACAGCCCGAGCGGCGCTCGAACCAAGCGCAAGCGCGTCGGCCGGGGCCCCGGTTCCGGAGTGGGCAAAAGATGCGGCCGTGGCGACAAAGGGCAGCATTCGCGGGCTGGCGGTTACCACAAGGTCGGGTTTGAGGGCGGACAAATGCCGTTACAACGGCGCTTGCCAAAGCGTGGCTTCCGCTCTATGTCGGCGGGGGAATGTGCCGAAGTCAGATTGAATGAATTGCAGGGGCTGGATGCGGAGGTGGTCGATTTGATGGCGCTGAAAAAGGGGCGGGTAATACCAGGGACCGCGAAACGCGCGAAGGTTATTGCTTCCGGCGTATTAGCCGAACCGGTATCGCTCAAGGGTATAGCCGTGACTAAGGGCGCCCGCGAACAGATCGAGGCGGCCGGCGGTACGATAGAGAACTGATGGCGAAATCGAGTACGCCTTCGTTCGGAGGAATGGGCAAGCTGACCGAGTTACGGCAGCGGGTACTGTTCGTATTGGGAGCGATGGTGGTGTTCCGTATGGGCACCCATATACCGATTCCCGGTGTCGATCCGGCGGCGGTTGCGGCCTTATTTGAGCAGACCCGCGGCTCGATTATCGACGTATTTAATATGTTCTCGGGCGGTGCATTGACTCGGTTATCGGTGTTTGCGCTAGGGGTTATGCCGTATATTTCCGCCTCTATCATCATTCAGATGATGACAGCGGTGGTACCGGCGCTTGAACAGATAAAGAAAGAAGGCGAAGCGGGTCGCCGTAAAATCACGCAGTACACGCGTTATGGGACGGTGTTACTGGCGACTTTCCAGGGTTTGGGGATCGCGGTAGCAATCGAAGGCCAAGTCGCAAATGGGGCGGCGGTGGTACTGACTCCGGGAATTGGATTTAAGATGACCACCGTCATTAGTTTGGTGGCGGGCACGATGTTTCTCGTATGGTTGGGTGAGCAAATCACCGAGCGGGGTATTGGCAACGGAATTTCATTGATTATATTTGGCAGTATAGTTGCGGGCCTTCCTGCGGCAGTGGCGGGGACATTGGAACTCGCGCGCACCGGCTCGTTTCAACCCATTTTTGTACTGCTGCTGTTTATTGGCGCGATCGCGATTACCTGGTTCGTGGTATTTGTCGAGCGTGGCCAGCGAAGGCTTACGGTGAACTACGCCAAACGGCAGCAAGGTCGCCGTATGATCGCGGGGCAGACCAGTCATTTGCCCTTGAAGCTGAATATGGCCGGCGTGATACCGCCGATTTTTGCATCAAGTATTATTCTGTTTCCCGCCAGCCTCGGTAGTATGTTTGGGCAAGCGGAAGGAATGGGGTGGTTGCGGGACATATCGTCAACATTATCCCCCGGGCAACCTATATATATATTGGCATTTGCGAGTGCGATAATCTTTTTCTGTTTCTTTTATACGGCTCTAGTTTTTAACCCGAAGGAAATTGCCGATAATTTGAAAAAATCCGGGGCGTTCATTCCCGGAATTCGACCTGGGACTCAAACCACAAGATATATCGACGGCATCGTGTCCAGACTGACCTTAGCTGGGGCGATCTATCTGACATTTGTGTGCTTGATTCCCGAAATATTGATCTTGAAGTGGAGCGTGCCGTTTTACTTCGGGGGTACGTCGTTGTTGATCATCGTAGTGGTGATGATGGATCTGATGGCGCAGGTGCAGTCGCATTTAATGTCGCGTCAGTATGAGAGTTTATTAAAGAAAGGCGGCCTTGGCGGTCTCGGTCTGTCGCGTTGAGCGTCAGCGAGATATCGTCGCAAAACTTAAGGAGTGAGCCATGAAAGTTCGAGCGTCGGTCAAAAAATTGTGTCGGAACTGCAAAATTGTCATCCGCCGCCGCGTGGTACGGGTAATTTGTTCCGATCCGCGACACAAACAACGCCAAGGCTAGCTCGGATTTTTTTGTAGTGACAAGACCTTGATTTATAAAGGATAAATAAGTATGTTTAGCCGCTTTTTTGAACAATTTATTGGAGACTGCTAGCCGTGGCGCGAATTGCCGGGATAAATCTCCCGAATCATAAAGACATCGAGATCGCCTTGACCTCGATATACGGAATCGGACTCGCAAGCGCACGGCGTATTTGTGATGCTGCTGGCGTCCAACGCTCCCTCAAAGTCAAAGATTTATCCGAGGGTGAGGCGGAGAATTTGCGCGGCGCAGTCGGAAATTATCAAGTCGAAGGGGACTTGCGGCGCGAGGTGTCGATGAATATTAAACGCCTTATGGATCTCGGCAGTTACCGGGGAATGCGTCATCGACGCGGGTTACCGGTTCGGGGCCAGCGCACATCCACCAATGCGCGTACTCGAAAAGGTCCGCGGCGGCCGATCAAACGCTAGCTTAGTTGGAGCAATAATGGCAAAAGGTAAAGCTGCTCGAAAGAGCAAACCGAAGGTAAAGAAGAACGTCGTGGAGGGTATCGCGCATATTCACGCGTCATTCAACAATACCATTATCACAATCACCGATCGGCACGGCAATGCGCTGTGTTGGGCGACAGCGGGTGGTGCGGGTTTCAAAGGTTCCCGCAAAAGTACTCCGTTTGCCGCCCAGGTAGCGGCGGAAACTTGCGGCCGTGCGGCCCAGGAATTTGGAATGAAAAATCTCGAAGTGCGAGTAAACGGACCCGGCCCGGGACGCGATTCAGCGGTGCGCGCGTTGAATGCGGTCGGTTTTGAAATCGGCAATATTAGTGATGTTACCGCGATCCCTCACAACGGTTGTCGCCCGCCAAAGCGGCGCCGTGTATAACCGTTAAGGTTAAAAACTTATGGCCAGATATTTAGGACCGACATGTAAACTTGCGCGCCGCGAGGCGACGGATTTATTTCTCAAGAGTCCGGCGCGACCGATCGACTCGAAGTGTCGGTTTGAGCGACCTCCGGGATTTAAGGCCGGCGGGCGCCGTCCACGTACGACCGTTTACGGCGTGCAGCTGCGCGAAAAGCAGAAATTACGTCGGATGTACGGCATCATGGAGCGGCAGTTTCGCAACTATTATTCGGAGGCTGCCCGGCGTCAAGGTTCCACCGGTGAGAACCTGTTGCAGCTATTGGAATGTCGCCTCGACAACGTGGCGTACCGAATGGGTTTCGGCGTAACTCGCGCAGAAGCGCGGCAACTGGTTCGCCACAACGCGGTGATGGTTAATGCTCAGCGCGTGAATATTCCGTCGTTTCAAGTGAAGCCGAGCGATATCGTAGAAATTCGAGATAAAAGCAAGAAACAACTTCGAATACAGGCAGCACTGGAGATTGCAGAACAGATTGGATTTGCGGAATGGGTCGATGTAGATGTCAAGGCCGCGAAGGGCGTATTTACGGCTATACCGGAACGCGGTGATTTGTCATCCGATATCAATGAATCCCTTGTAGTTGCGCTGTACTCGAAATAGCGCAAATCGCTTTCTCTAGAGGAATAACTATGCAGGACTCAAAGGCCGATTTTCTGAAACCTCGGTTAGTAGACGTCAATCTCGCTGACGAAAAACACGCAAGGATCACATTGGAGCCGCTCGAGCGTGGGTTCGGCTATACCTTGGGTAATGCTTTGCGACGAATATTGTTGTCGTCGATGCCAGGATGCGCGGTGACGGAAGTCACGATTGATGGAGTATTACATGAATATTCGTCCCTCGAAGGCGTCCAGGAAGACGTATTAGAAATACTCATGAACTTGAAAACCCTTGCGCTGCGTATGCATGCTCGCGACGAAGCGGTGCTTCGAGTCCGCAAAAGTGGCCCCGGCGTATTGACTGCAGCCGATATCGAATTGGATCATGATGTCGAAATCGTCGATCCTGAGCATGTTATCGCTCATATCTCGAAAGACGGTGACCTGAATATGGAGATGAAAGTGACTCGGGGATGTGGTTACCAAGTGGCCGACATTAAGGAAGAAGAAGAGACTACTTCCATTGGGGTAATGCGATTGGATGCTTCCTATAGCCCAATTCGTCGAGTTGCCTATACCGTCGAGAATGCGCGGGTCGAACAACGGACAGACCTCGACAAGCTCGTTATTGAGATCGAAACTAACGGTGCTGTCGATCCAGAGGAAGCAATGCGGAGGGCCGCCACCATTCTACACGAGCAGATTTCGATCTTCGTTAATCTGGAGGAAACTGCCTCTGAAGCACCGAAACGTGACGAGCCGGCGGTGGATCCACTATTGTTACGGCCGGTCGATGATTTGGAACTGACTGTTCGTTCTGCAAACTGCTTGAAAGCTGAAAATATTTACTATATCGGCGATTTGATTCAGCGTACCGAAGTCGAGTTGCTGAAAACTCCGAATCTCGGTAAAAAGTCTCTGACCGAGATTAAAGACGTGCTCGCGACCCGTGGATTGTCCTTGGGGATTAAACTCGAGAATTGGCCCCCACCGTCTTTACAGAAGGATATTAAGCCGGGGCCGGTAATGAACGGAATAGGTGGTTAAGATGCGTCATGGTAAATCCGGACGCCGTTTGAATCGAACATCGAGTCACAGGACCGCGATGTTTCGAAACATGACGGCATCACTGTTCGAGCATGAACAAATTCGTACCACGTTGGCCAAAGCCAAAGAGCTACGCTCTGTGGCCGAGCCGTTGATTACTTTGTCCAAGGTGCCGTCGTTGGCCAATCGACGGTTAGCCTACGCGCGATTGCGAAATCGCGAGGCGGTAAGTAAACTATTTGATGATCTCGGTGTACGGTTTAAGGATCGACCCGGGGGTTATCTGCGTGTACTGAAGTGCGGACATCGTAGCGGTGATAATGCACCGATGGCATACGTCCAGCTCGTCGACCGCACGATCGGGACGGCCGAATCGGAATCTGCTGAGTAGCCGGTCGGTTAGGACCGAGAAAATAATTCATGCCGCGCGGTGAGTCGACCGCGCGTTCCCTGGCGGCAGCAGATCGCGAATCCGCGACCCGGTGCATTCGGCGCAGTGATAATCGCGCCATCCCGTAGTCGCTTCGTTTCACCCTTTTGCGATCGACTGGGAACCTCGTTTTTCATTAAAATGCCTGTGCTCCGATACGGCATGGAGTAATTTCACGCACTGCGCGAGCCGCGCTAGCTTTGTTGGGGGGCGGCGCACGCGGGAATTTTGAGATGGCGCGTGAGGCGGGTTAACCTGCAGAGCGCACCTTTGCAGGGCACAATATGACCGGCAGTTCCCCGGGATATCTAATTTCGACACTCGAGGTGCTCTCAGCGCTTTTCATCTTTATTGTGGGAGCCGTTGTGGCGGGATTGATCGTGCTCTGTATCGTAGATGTCGTACAAACCAAGCATGCCATTCGCCGTAATTATCCAATCATTGGACACTTTCGCTACTTTTTCGAATGGCTAGGTGCGTACTTTCGTCAGTACTTCTTTGCGATGGACCGGGAGGAGTTGCCGTTCAATCGTGCTGAACGATCCTGGATATATCGTGCTGCCAAGGGATTAGATAATATTGTAGCTTTTGGTTTGACTCGGGACCTAAGGCGCCCCGGCGCGGTGGTATTTATGAACTGTCTGTTTCCCACGTTAGGTGAGGATGCCGTGCCCGCCCTACCCATAACCATTGGCCCGTACTGCCGGAAACCCTATACCACTTCGGCTTTGTTCAATATTTCTGCAATGAGTTATGGCGCGATTTCCAAGCCTGCAGTGCTAGCATTATCGAATGGCGCACGCATCGCTGGGGCGTGGCTGAAGACGGGCGAAGGAGGCGTATCGCCACATCATTTACACAGTGGAGGCGACCTCGTGTTTCGGATTGGAACCGCGAAGTATGGGGTTCGTTCCGATGATGCGGAACTCGACGATGGATTGCTCGGCACGGTCGCCGCCCACGATAACATTAAAATGATTGAACTCAAACTTAGCCAAGGCGCGAAGCCCGGTAAAGGCGGAATTCTCCCAGGTAAGAAAGTTACCCATAAAATTGCACAGATCCGGGGTATTCCGATGGGCTGTGATTCGATCAGCCCGAACCGTCACCCTGACATTGACAATATTTTTGAATTATTAGATTTACTAGCCCATATGCGTGATGTGACCGGCAATCCCGTCGAATTCAAAACAGTATTGGGCGCCTCTGGCTGGCTCGACGAGTTATTCGCCGAGGTGGTTCGTAGTGGCGATCAAAGTGCACCGGATTTCATTACCATCGACGGCGGTGATGGTGGCACCGGGGCGGCGCCGATGTCGTTAATCGATGATGTCGGTCTGACGTTAAAGGAAAGCCTTGCGATGTTGGTGGACGCTCTTGACCGATACGGGTTGCGATCGCGCACTCGAGTCGTGGCATCGGGTAAATTAATTACTCCGGCGAATGTAGCGTGGGCGTTGTGTATGGGCGCTGACTTTGTTGCTTCGGCGCGCGGCAATATGTTCGCGCTAGGCTGTATTCAATCTCTGCAATGCAACAAGAACACTTGCCCCACTGGCGTAGCGACGCACGATCCTCGATTGCAACGTGGCCTGGTGCCAGAACAGAAAGCGCAGCGGGTCGCGAACTACGTCGCTAACATCAACCCTGAGGTCGGCGTTATTGCCCATTCCTGTGGTGTCGAAGAGCCTCGGCAACTGCGGCGTCACCATGCCCGTATGATTTTACAATCGGGTAGTTCGGCATCGCTGAGCGATTTGTATCGGGATGTGAGCACATCGGTCTGAATTCGGCCCGCTCCTCGATATGCCATGTAGTCACTCATTACACGCCGCAAACAGATCGTTTGCTGTTAATGCTCCCGTGCCGCCGCGGCGCGAGCGACACTATCGATTGCACGGGTATTCTTGGACCGACGAGTTTGCAGGCTTCGACGATCTTGAAGACCCGGGGGTGGATGCCTACATCGATGCGGAGCGTCGTTACACGGTGATTACATTGCAGCCTCTGGCAGAATTACGCAGGCAAATCAGCGTCGAGCTGCGATGTCATCGGCAGGAATCCGAGGACTCAACGGTCATCCGTGAAAATGCATACGATTATTACTACCGCTATGTGTTGCAAAGTGCATACCCGGTGCATTTGCGTAGGCAGCTACAGGACGGGGCCGAGGAGCAAGTAATTCTTAATGAAAATGAATTGTGCGGCGACGGGGAGTATTTGGACGTAGCTGCCCTCGCGGTGAGTCCCGATGGACGGTATCTGGCCTATACCGTCGATCGTACGGGCGCAGAGCGTTACACGCTGTATTGCAGGGATCTCACCACAAATGTGTTGTTGGACTCAGTCGAGGACGGAGTCGCTGAAGACATCGTCTGGAGCAACGATAGTGCGCATTACTATTACGTGAAGATGGATGAACACGATCGTCCAAATGCCGTATTCCGACACCAGATTGGATCGGACGCGAGCGATGATCGCATTGAATACCTTGAGGACGACCCTCAATATTTGGTGACGATCCGAAGGTCACGTTCCCGGCAATTCGTTTTTGTCGATGTGCAGCGGCATTCGGGTAGCGAAGTGTGGTTTAAACCCGCTGATGAGCCGCATGCCGCATTGCAATGCATCGCTCCTCGAGCCGATGGTTTTGAGTACTACGTCGAACACCAGGGGCAACGTTTTGTCATCGTTACCAATGATTGTGCTCCGACATTTCGGGCTATGCAGGCGCCAATCGCTGATCCAGGCCGGAACGAATGGCGACCACTGTTGCCGCAGTACGATGATGTGAGCATCGAATACATCGATGCGTTCGAACGCTTCCTGGTCGTGGGCGAGCGAGCCAAGGGTCAGGATCGAGTGCGTATTGTCGATTGTCATACTGGAATTGAGCACAACATAGCATTTGCCGACGACTACTTTTCGCTGCAGGTCGACGAGGCGGGTGGTTACGACTCGATGTTCTTACGATTGCACTATTCGACTTTCATCAACCCTTCGGTGTGTTTTGATTATCATATGTTGCATCGAACCTGGGAACTCGTAAAGCAAGATGGCCCCGATGATTATGAGGCCTCCGAATATCGCTCGGACCGTTTGCTTGCGAACGCGAACGACGGAGTAGCGATTCCAGTGTCGCTGGTGTATCGGGCCGACAAACGGCGCATTTCCGGTAATCCTGTGTTATTGACCGCATATGGCGCATATGAGGACGTTATTGAATCGGAATTCGACGCCGATTTATTGTCATTATTGGACCGTGGCGTCGTCTATGCCGTCGCTCACGTGCGCGGCGGGGGCGATCTTGGTCGCCGTTGGTATGTGGCCGGCCGCGGTCTACACAAACGGCGTTCGATCTCCGATTTTATCGCTTGTGCCGAACATTTGATTAGCAGCGGAATTGTCGAGCATGGCAAGCTTGTCGTTAGCGGTGAAAGTGCCGGTGGGCTGCTGGTGGGTGCAGCGCTCAACGAACGGCCTGATTTGTTTTGTGGGGCGGTGGCGGAAGTGCCGTTTGTGGACGTCGTGCATACGCTGTTGGATCAGGATTGGCCACTCACACCGAGCGATTATGATGAATTCGGTGATCCATATGAGGCAGAGCACTTTCAAAATTTGCGAAGCTACTCCCCCTATGACAACGTGCGAGCGCAGGCTTACCCACCGATCCTTGCCTCAGCGGCGGAAAACGATCAGCGCGTACCGTTTTGGGAAGCCGTGAAATGGATTGCACGGCTACGGGTTGCGCAAACCGCCAACGCGCCTATTCTGTTGCAGCTAGACGCCAGAAGCGGTCATCATGGCGCCTCGGATCGATTTACAGAGGCCGACGAGATCGCATTGACATACGCGTTTATTCTGAGTTGCTTCGGTTTAGTCGCGACGTCCGATGTCGTTGTGGCACATTCGGCCGTTGCGAATTGAGGTGCCACAGTGTCAGTGCGGTCGTGCCCGATGATTGCGTTGTATACCGATTTCGGAGTTCAGGACGCGTATGTGGGGCAGATGCACGCGGCGTTGGCGCGCGACGCGCCCGGAGTGCCGGTTATCGACCTGTTGAATTGCGTGCCTAATTTTGCGATACGTGCGGCCGCCCACCTATTGCCGGCTCTTGTTGCACCGCTGCCAAGTCAAACGGTGGTCATATGTGTGGTGGATCCCGGTGTCGGCGGCTCGCGTGAGCCGATCGCTGTGTTGGCTGGCGAAAAGTGGTTTGTCGGTCCCGACAATGGGTTGCTGGCTGTAATAGAGCAGCGCAGTACGAATTCGATCCGTTATCGCATAGTGTGGCGTCCCGACCGCCTGTCCCACACATTTCACGGTCGCGACTTGTTCGCGCCGGTGGCAGCCCGACTGGCGCGCCAAATCCGGGATGGAATCGAAGTAGTCGAGGCCTACGATGCGTCCAACACCGGTTCCGATTGGGCCGACGAATTTGATGCAATTATCTATATCGACCACTATGGAAACGCCATGACCGGCCGGCGCTTTATCACCACCAATTCCTGCAGGCGACTGAAGGTCCGCGGCCAGTGCCTGGATTTTGCCCGAACCTTTGGCGATGTGAGTGTCGGCGATGCGTTCTGGTACGAGAACGCATATGGTCTAGTGGAAATCGCCATAAACCAGCGTTCTGCTGCCGAATGCTATTCATTGCAGCTCGGCGACGAAATCGAGCTAGTGGATTAGAGTACAGCATCGGATCACGGTGTAGCAGGGTACAATGGCGCGAACCGGTGCTCTGAATATGCATTATTACTGGCTCGAGCCGACCGTGGATTGACCAACCACCTGCCGATGCGGGTAGATTGAGGTTCAATGAGCAAAGATATTAATCAGTCCGCCCTGGATTATCACCGCACCGATCCGCCCGGGAAGCTGGAGATTGCGGCCACCAAACCACTTGCCAACCAGCACGATCTGGCTATGGCCTATTCACCCGGCGTTGCGGCGGCCTGCGACGAGATAGCGCGGGATCCGGGTGAAGTGGTAAGCCTCACCGGTCGCGGTAATCTTGTTGGTGTCATATCCAACGGCACCGCCGTATTGGGGCTCGGAAACATCGGACCGTTGGCGGCCAAACCCGTCATGGAAGGCAAGGCCGTATTGTTTAAGAAGTTCGCCGGTATCAATGTTTTCGACATCGAAGTCGACGAACTCGATCCCGAGCGCCTGATCGACATCGTTGCGAGCCTTGAGCCAACATTCGGCGGCATTAATCTGGAGGATATTAAAGCGCCCGAATGTTTTGTCGTTGAGCGTGCGCTACGGGAGCGATTAAACATCCCAGTTTTTCATGACGACCAGCACGGCACGGCAATCATCGTGGCCGCTGCCATTCTCAATGGGTTGCGATTGCTCGAAAAACCAATCGATGCCGTTCGATTAGTAACGTCCGGCGCGGGTGCGGCGGCGCTGGCGTGCTTGGATTTGCTGGTGGTGATGGGTTTGCGACGGGAAAATATCATTGTTACCGATATTGTTGGCGTTGTTTATTCCGGAAGAACCGAACAGATGGATTCGGAAAAAGCACGCTATGCACGCGATACCGATGCACGACGGTTGGGCGATGTGATTGTAGGTGCCGATATTTTTTTGGGGTTGTCGGCGCCCGGAGTTTTAAAGGCGGAGATGGTGGCACGAATGGCAGATCGGCCGTTGGTACTGGCACTTGCCAACCCGGACCCGGAAATTTGGCCGGAGGATGTCAAAGCCGTTCGCGACGACGCGATCATCGCAACCGGGCGCTCCGATTATCCAAACCAAGTCAATAATGTGCTGTGTTTTCCGTATATCTTTCGCGGCGCGCTGGATGTCGGCGCAACAACGATCAACGAATCAATGAAGATTGCCTGCGTCCAGGCGTTGGCGGAACTCGCGATGGCAGAAACCTCAGAGATCGTCGCCAAAGCTTACGGTGGTCGATCGATGGTGTTCGGACCCGATTATCTGATTCCGAAACCATTCGACCCGCGCCTAATCACCCAGATAGCCCCGGCGGTGGCCAAGGCAGCAATGGACAGCGGTGTCGCGACACGCCCACTCGATAATTTGGATGCCTATGAGCAGCGGCTCAGCGAATTTGTTTTCCGCTCAGGCTTCGTTATGAAACCCGTGTTTGAGAGAGCCAAAGAGTCGTCGCAGCGACTGGTGTATGCCGAAGGCGAAGACCCGCGTGTGTTGCGGGCCGTGCAGCAAGTGGTTACTGACGGTCTCGCTCAGCCAATATTAATCGGCCGACCAGCGGTAGTAGAGCGGCGCTTGCAGGCTCTTGGATTAGGTATACGTGCGGGTGTCGATTTTGAGTTGGTGAATCCGCAGCGCGACGATCGTTTTCGGTCTTACTGGTCAACGTACCATAGTATCATGGGCCGCAACGGCGTAACACCTGCAGACGCGCAGACCGTCGTGAGAACACAGTCTACCGTGATCGCGGCTCTCATGTTGGTTCGCGGTGAAGCCGATGCGATGTTGTGTGGTACGGAGGGGGCATTCCGTGGCCATCTTAAACATGTACTGGATGTCATCGGCAAAGCTCCCGGTGTGCAAGACGTATCGACCCTTGTAGCGCTGGTGCTTCCAACGGGAATATTTTTCGTTTGCGATTCCCACGTCACTCCCGATCCGAGTGCCGGTGAAATCGCTGAAATGACTATTTTAGCCGCCGACGCAGTGCGGCGATTCGGAGTTGTTCCGCGAATTGCACTGCTGTCACATTCGAATTTTGGGAGTCACGATGACGAATCGGCTGTGAAGATGCGCGCTGCCTACGATTTACTAAAGAGCAAGATGCCGGAGCTTGAGGTTGATGGCGAAATGCATGCCGATGCGGCATTGTCGGACGTGATTCGAGATCGTATATGTCCAGATTCACAACTCACGGGCGAGGCAAATTTGCTTATCATGCCAAATATCGATGCGGCCCATATCGCCTACAATCTACTGAAAATGCTGGGTCGTGGTGTATCTATCGGTCCAATATTAGTCGGCGTTGCGCGTTCGGCGCACGTTATGACCAATTCCGCTACAGTTAGAGGCCTTGTCAATATGAGCGCAATCGCTGCCGTTGAGTCGCAGCCCTGAGATGCCGCGGAGGTTTTCGAAATTCGAGTAGTAAGGAATCAGCACTAAATATGAATACACGGTTCGTATCGGCGAAACCAGCGGGATCGGACTCGGGCGAACGCAACCAGGTAGGAACCGGCATTATTCGGAAAGCGGCCGGTCTCGATGCAAAGCTTAATGTGAGCGGCGATGACTACATTGTTTTTAGTTTAGTTACCTATTCCGGCGTGCGTTCCGAGTTTGAGCCCATCAAATACCTCGGCATTGGCAATATGTACATTGGTTTATAATTATTCGATCTGTTACTGACTCAAAGAAGGCGTTGCGTATAGCAGCATTTCCTCAATAATTGCGACTGCTCGATTATTCCAAGGCTCCGACTTCAACTAACAAGTTCGCTATATGCTCGTCGCCATGGTCGCGGGCAATTCCCAAAGCACTATTTCCCTGCGTATCGCGCGCGCAAACATCCACGCCGTTTCGCAACAACAAGCGTACGATATCGGCGTAACCCACCGTCGCTGATAGAGCTTTGACAACACGGAAGATTACCAGATCGAGAAAACTCTTAAGGAATCGCAGTGGTTCTTGCGAATCATGTCGCTAACCGGGTTCCAATGCCAACCCGTCAACCATTTCGGTGTTTGATGTGTGCATGAATACCGTCGGCGCGACTCTGATTTTGCAGCTTCGGTTGCCACCACCGAGAATAATCCAGGGGCGTAATGCTACACGCGAGTCAACCCATAACGGAACATCGCTAGGTAGCGTAAACGGCGTTACCCCACCGATCTCCATGCCGCTAACTGAGCGAGTCTCGTAAGCCGATGCAAAAGAAATTCGCCGCACCCCCATGCGTTTCCTCACCGTACGATTCACATCGAGCCGCGTAGAAGCGAGTACGACGCATGCCACATACTTTTTCTCTCCAGACTTCGAAGTTACAAGAATTGTATTTGCTGAATCGTCCGGCAAGTATCCGTAGTGCTCGCAGAATACAGCGGTGTCGGCAAGCTGTGGATCGCACGGCAGGACTTCATAATCTATGCCCAGGGCATCGAGTTGATTGCGTACTTGAGGTTCTAATAGATCGCGCATCGTCATTAAATACACTCGAGACCTTGGAAAATGGCCGCGTTAAGGCATTGGAGGCTGGGTGAGGTTCTCAGGGCTAAGTTCTCAAAAGATCTCGTGACTCAGCGGGGCTCGCATTTAGCATAGATTATCGCAAGTCAGTCAGCATTTAGAAAATGATTGATCGCATCAACCACCCTATTCGGTTTCTGAACATGCAGCCAATGTTCGGCATTCTCAATGCCGAGCATCTGCGCCGTTGGGAAATAAGTGCGTACCGCACTGTGGTATTTGGCCAATACATAATCGGAATCCATGCCATAAATAAATAACGTGGGTCCGTTATATTGTTGCTCGGCAAAGGTGGGGAAGCCAATCATTTCGTCCATTTGATCTGCCAGCGCATCAAGGTTGATTCGCCATTCGAAGCCATCGCCGTCTGGCACCAGGTTCTGTAGTAAAAATTGCCGCAAAACGGTATCTGGTACGCCCTCTTGCAACGCAGCGTCGGCATCGCTACGGCGTTTGATGGTATCGAGATTCAACGCTTGCATCGCCTGTATATAGTCGATCTGAGTGTGAGAGTAGGCAACGGGCGCGATGTCCAACACGGCGAGGTGTTTGAGCAACTGCGGATGCTGCAATGCGAGAGCCATTGCGGTCTTGCCGCCGAGACTATGACCCATGACATGGCTGCCGTGCAGATTATGGGTGGTAATGAAGTCTGCAATGTCCGTGGCTAACGTGCGATACGACATATCGTCGCTCCATGGCGAGCGACCGTGGTTGCGAAGATCTACGGTATAGACATGAAAACTACAGGCGAGCCGGCGCGCGATCGATCGCCAGTTGCTGGAGGCACCGAACAATCCGTGAATTATGATGAGCGGCTGTCCACTACCGTGTTCGGAATAAGCAAGGTTTAGCACATTGCTCGAATTCGTCTTAAGGAACCTCTGCAAACGTCTGGGCGGACGAGTTGAAATTCAGAATGATCAAGTTCACGGCGCGCAACATAAGGAATAGCGCGCCTACGGGGACGCAGGTGGTAGAGCGATGCAGGGAGCGATTGCCGAAGGACGCTGGTATTGATTATTTTGGACCTCAATCGACCGGCCATGACTTTTGCGGAAGTTCCTTGATTTATCTTTTGGGTTTGGGTAGATACAGATCCGTAATTGTCCCCGCAAACATTTCAGCCGCGAAGGCCACCGTTTCCGACAGTGTCGGATGCGGATGGACTGTCAGACCAATATCCTCGGCGTCGCAACCCATTTCGATCGCGAGCGCAACTTCGGCAATGAGGTCGCCCGCGTTGGGGCCGACGATTCCGGCGCCCAGGACACGATGGGTCGATTCATCGAAAATCAATTTCGTGATGCCTTCGCTCCGGCCCAGGCTCAGTGCGCGGCCGCTCGCGGCCCATGGGAAGCTGCCCTTGGCGTAGGGCCGTTGTTGTTGTTTCGCTTCAGTTTCCGTCAAGCCGACCCAGGCGATTTCGGGGTCGGTATACGCGACCGATGGAATGACTTTGGCATCGAAACCGCTTTTTAGTCCCGCCGCGACTTCGGCAGCGACCTTGCCTTCGTGTGAGGCCTTGTGGGCTAGCATCGGTTGGCCGACAATATCGCCGATTGCGAAAATATGCGGCACATTGGTGCGCTGTTGCTTATCCACTGCGATGAACCCTGCCTCGTCCACCGCGACGCCTGCCAGTTCGGCGCCGATATGTTGACCGTTGGGTTGACGTCCTACCGACACGAGGATCTGATCGAATGTGTCGGTAGCCGGAGCGACCTCGCCTTCAAAGGTGACCGTCAATCCGCCATCACCCGGTATGATTTCCGTGACCTTGGTTTTTAGATAGATATTTTCGTATTGTTTGGCGACTCGTTTATGAAACGGTTTGACAATATCGGGATCGGCACCGACCATGAGGGAGTCCAACAACTCGACAACGGTCACGCGCGCGCCCAGTTCGTGATAAACGGTGGCCATCTCGAGACCAATGATGCCACCGCCGATAACGAGCAGGCGCTTCGGGATTTCGGTAATGTTCAGTGCGCCCGTTGAGTCAAAAATACGCGGATCGTTTGGAAACATCGGTAGCCATGTCGATCGCGAGCCCGCCGCAATTATGGCTTGCTCGAAGCGCACCGTGATAGTTTCTTCGGTTGATTCGACAACGAGTTCATGGGGTGAGGCAAACCGTCCCGTGCCATGGGCAACTTTCACATTGCGTTTTTTCGCGAGCGCAGCGAGGCCACCAGTTAGCTGACCAACGACTTTTAATTTCCAGGAGCGTAGCTTATCGAGATCGATGACGGGGTCGCCAAACTGAATGCCATGTGACCCCATTTCACGCGCATCGCTGATAACCTTTGCGCTGTGCAGCAGTGCTTTGGAGGGAATGCAGCCAACGTTTAAGCAAACACCGCCGAGGTCCGGGTAGCGTTCTACCAGCACTACTTGCTTACCAAGATCGGCCGCGCGAAACGCCGCAGTATAGCCGCCTGGACCCGAACCGAGTACCACGATCTCCGTTACGATATCCGCGTTGGAGGTTGTAATAGAATCGACGGCAGTCACGGCCTTGCCAGGTGCCGACTCCGCCGATTCCGATATAACTGACGTGGATTCGACGTCAATAGTCTCGATGCTGGCGATTACGGTCCCGGCCGAAACTCGGTCGCCGACCTTTACCACAAGTTGCTTAATCACACCGCCATTAGGAGATGGCACATCCATAGTGGCTTTGTCGCTTTCCAAGGTTAGTAACGGGTCTTCCGCCTCGACGCGGTCGCCTGCCGATACCAACACTTCGATGATTTCGACATCTTGAAAATCGCCGATGTCTGGGACGGTTATCTCAAGGATATTGGTCATTGGAATTAGGTTTAAAGTAGCAGACGCCGGATATCCTGCAGTAATTGACAGAGGTAGACCATGAAGCGTGCCGCTTCCGCGCCGTCGATCACCCGGTGGTCATAAGATAGATCCAGCGGCAACATGAGCCGGGGCGCGAAATTCTCTCCGTCCCAGACCGGCGCCATTCGCGCCCGTGTAACGCCGAGAATAGCGACCTCGGGTGCATTCACGATTGGTGTGAACGCCGTGCCCCCAATCCCGCCAAGACTTGAAATCGTAATGCAACCGCCCTGCATCTCCTCGGCCTTAAGCTTTCCGTCACGGGCGCGTACGCTGATCTCGCTCATCGCCAGTGCAAGGTCCATAAATCCTTGATTATCGACATTGCGAATCACCGGCACCATGAGTCCGTTGGGTGTATCGACCGCGATGCCGATGTGAAAATACTTCTTTAACACGAGACTCTGTGTGTCGGTGCTCAACGACGCATTGACGTGTGGGAACTGTTTCATCGTCGCCGCCAGTGCCTTAGCGATAAACACCAATGCAGAGATGCGCGTACCGGCTTGCGCGGCCTCGCCCTTCAGCGATTGCCGGAATGCTTCCAATTCCGTGATGTCCGCTTCATCGTGGTGAGTCACATGCGGAACATTCAGCCATGATCGGTGCAGGTGCGGTCCGGAAATGCGTTTTATGCGTGGCAGTTCAATCTTTTCGATCTCGCCAAATTTGGAAAAATCGATGTCCGGGATTGACGGGATGCCGTTTCCACCGGCGCCTGCTGCCGGCTGGGCGGGCTGTGACAGGCATTGCTTGATATGGGCCTGCACATCCTCTTTCAAAATCCGTCCCTTCGGCCCGGAACCACGAACCTGGGTCAGATCAGCCCCAAGTTCGCGAGAAAATCGACGCACTCCAGGGCTCGCGTGTACGGGCACCGCGCCAGAGCGATCCACCGGAGGGGGAAGCGATGGAGGAGGCGAATGTGCGACCGGTGGCGCACTCGCAACGGGCGGCGGTGTGGACTCGGCATCGTCATCGACAGGTGGCGGCTCGGCGGCGGCCGGTGGTGGCGCCTTGGCGGCCGCCGTATCCTCTTCGAGGGTAACGATCACGGTCCCTTCGGAAACCCGATCGCCCACCACCACCAATACCTCCTGAATTTCGCCGGCCGCGGGCGACGGTACGTCCATTGTCGCCTTATCACTTTCCAGTGTAAGCAGCGCGTCTTCGGCTTTGATGGTATCACCGGGGGCGACGAGAATTTCGATGATTTCCACGTCCGTAAAATCACCGATGTCCGGCACCGCGACCTGTCTTACTCCCATGCGTAATCTCCGCGCGCGATAGTGGGGTATTAGCGGCCGCCCTATACGGTCACTGGGTTAGGTTTCTCCGAGTCGATGCCGTATTTCTTGATCGCATCGACAACAGCAGCGGAGGGAATTACCGCATCGTCCGCTAGTGCATTTAGTGCGGCCACTGCGATGTAATAGCGGTCGACTTCGAAGAATCTCCGCAATTCTTGGCGAGTGTCGCTGCGGCCAAAACCGTCAGTGCCTAGGACCACATAACGCCGGTCAATCCACGGCCGAATTTGCTCGGCGTTTGTAGACATATAGTCCGTCGCTGCGACCACCGGCCCCGGC
>JAOTWM010000691.1 GCA_029862885.1 Gammaproteobacteria bacterium | reverse complement strand
GGTTGCCGAGGTCCTTCGCCATGCGCACGCCGTTCCCCACCGCCTGGCCTTGCCGCAATCCGGTGCGCGCGGCGGCTACGTGGCGTGACTGGCCGATCAATAGATCGACACGCTGCAACGTCGCGGCGCCGTTGTCATTTTTGCTTTTCAATTGGCGGAATGAATAGGTTGCGTCGGCCAGGGTTTCAGCAATAACCTTGGCCTTCCAGGTCATATCCCGGCCCTTCATATTGAGATCCGCCAAGCATAATGCGGCGTTGACCAGACGCAGGTCGGTGAGTTTTTTAGTGGTGGCCACGATGCCTTTGATGTATGTCCGCGCCCCCAATTTTGCCGACGGTCCGAATCCGACCAACATCACGCGCGGGCTGGCCACGCCGGGTAGATTGCGTAATACCAGGATCGAGCCGGGTCGGGCGTCGAATTCACCGCTGTCGACCACGCTCTGGATTGCCCCATCGCTGGCGCGGTCGATGGTGCGCGCCGCGGGCGATAACTCCTTCGACTCGTACAGGCCCACTACAATACAATCGGTCTTATGTTCGGTAGCGCGCTGGCTCTTGGCTGAGTATTTCATTGTGTCCCCAGATATTCTGCGTAGTTTTGATGTAATAGTAGCGGCCCCATTGGCGTTTTGCCCGCCGAAGTCGGACGCGGCCGATGTGGGGAGCACGAGCGGTGATAAAGTGACGAAATCCGGGCCGAATGCCGGTCGCCGGCCGGCCCCGGCCGCGCTCCCGGGCACAACGGGTATTGTCCAATGATTGCTTCGGTTATGTCAAAAAGAGGCAAAGCACAGCGGTGATCATCCATCGCGCGCTGATCCGTGAAGTGCTGCGCACCAGCGCTGCGGTGACGCTGGTGATGCTGTGCATTTTCATGGCGGTCCGGTTTGTCGGTTTTCTGCGTCAGGCGGCCGATGGCTTTATTCCAATCGACAGTGTACTAATCTTGTTGTCGCTGAAACTCGTTACTTACATGGACGTAATTCTGCCGTTGATGTCGTACGTGGCAATATTGATGGTATTGGCACGCTGGAACAGAGATAACGAAATGACCGTCATATCGGCCTGTGGGATCGGCCTCGGCAGTTTCCTGAAGCCCTTGGCGGTGCTGTTTCTCGTCATGGGATCGTTAGTGGCAATGTTTTCGATGTATCTTTCGCCCTTAGCGGTACGGGCGGCTGGAAATATCGAACAGGAGTACCGCAACCGCAGCGAGATGTCCGGGATCGTGCCGGGAGTATTTACCGAAACCCGGCGTGGCAGGGGTGTGTATTTCGTGGAGTCGTTCGATGCCGAGGCGGACCGCTATCGCAAAATTTTCGTATACGGTTCGGCATTCGATCGAGAAGGGGTGGTGGTGGCGGCGTCCGGTTACCGTTACGTAGACCCCGAGAGCAACGATGAGTTCCTCGTGCTGCAAGACGGTACCCGCTACGAAGGCAATCCGGGTGAACCGGATTACCGTATTGTGGAGTTCGAATCCTATGCGGTGCGGATTAGGGACCGTGGTCGTGCGTCAGCGGTAATTCCGGTGAAGGGTATGACGACACAGGAAGTGTATGCGTCGGATAACCGCTTGCTGATCACCGAGTGGTATTGGCGCTTGTCCAAGCCTGTGTCGCTCCCGGTGTTGATGATATTTGCGCTGGCACTAAGTAATGTCAATGTGCGTCGCAGTCGCCTGCCGAGCATGATGCTGGCGTTTCTGATTTATTTCCTTTATACCAATCTGGTCGGGTTTATGGTGGCGGCCATGAAAAAGGAGACCATCGAGCCGGGCTGGGGGCTGTGGTGGGTGCATGGCTTGTTTTTTGCAGTCGCGGCGTACTTTTTATATCGCCGCCACCGTAATAAGCCACTAGTCCCCGCGCTACGACTGCGATCGGCCGACTGATGCGAATTCTGGACTTCTATATTGGGCGCACGCTGATATTCCAGACCGGAATCGTGTTGGCGGTGCTGCTGGGGCTGTTCAGCTTTGTGACTTTCGTCGATCAATTGGCGGATTTAGGTGTCAATGGCTTTGGTCTGTTGGACATCCTAAGATACCTGGGATTGTCCATACCGCGGCTGATCTATGACCTATTTCCCACGGCAGCGCTGTTGGGGGCAATGCTCGGATTGTCAATGTTGGCGGCGGACTCTGAGCTCATCGTGATGCGAACCAGCGGTATCTCGCTGTATCGAATCATTATCTCGGTGTTAAAGGTTGGGGCC
>JAOTWM010000690.1 GCA_029862885.1 Gammaproteobacteria bacterium | reverse complement strand
ACCCATCTGCAGGCCGACTACGGCGGTGATGACGAGAAATATCCGGGCACTCGCAGCAAACAACTGAACCAGATCCGAGCCCCGAATACGCTGTGGAACGGCGCGCAACACCCGACGCTGATCGGCAAGACGCTCGGCCCGACCGGACAAAGCCTCTTCAACTGGACCAACAAGGAACTGCTCTTCATTACCGGTGACCTGAACATACAGGGTCAGGGGGGCGTAGGCGGCGCGCTGCACCCTGCCGGCAATCCCAGTACCGGACCCGACGCCAACGGAAACGAATGGTGGAACCGCCTCGGGTTCCCGGCGGCAGATGCTGCCAACACCCACTACGCACTTTACGACGCCTGGGCCGAAACCACGTCGGAAACCGATCTGGGTATCTCACAGGACTCGGGCGAACGACTCGATTACATCGTACCCGCGCGCGCCACCAAGGGCACGGCGGCGACACTACCGCCTTTGGGCCTCTGCATTCAGCACATCTGGAGCCCACCGGAGTTTGAGGGTTTCAGCGATCACCGACCGGTGGCCGCCGATATCAACCGCGATATTCCGTACTGCAATCCGCGACTTGCCTATGTCCCGGCGGCGGGTGAAATCGGCGAACTGGGCGTCACCGATGGGCTGGAAGGCAAAAAACTACACAACAGCCTCAATTATCCGGGCAGCATCCAGTGGTACCGTTTGAACGAAGCGGGAACCTATATCTTCGGTCTGGAGCCCGACGCCAAGAACGAGGGCGTGGAATTCGAGGTCTATCAGGCCGATAACCTGTCCAGCCCGCTCAAAGGGGCTTACGAACTCGAAGAAGAACTGATGCAGGCTTGCGATTACATCGTGACCGCGTCGGGTGAAACGGTGGGGCGATGCGACGAAATCATGGGCCAGAAAATGGTAGTGCCAAAACCGCCCTTTTTCGTGCGCGTGTTCAACAAGGACAGATACTGGAGTGGCTCTTACTACCTCGCCATTCACCGCTACACCTGCGACGAACAAAAGGAAGCTTGCGAACTGCTGCCCAACGGGGCCTACCTGTTCGATTTTCCGCCAGCCGGCAAGCCCATCAACGATGAAAGAACGGCATGGTTCCGCCTTGGCGTATCCGAGCAGGCGGATTCCGGCGACAGACAATCGCTGCGTTTCACCGTGACCAACAGGGCCGCACAAGCGTGGGTGGAGCCGACCTTGACCTTACTGGACCTGAACCTCAATCTTTTGGACCAGATCGACGGCCAACAGGTCAGCGACCCGCTATCCGATTCAATCAACGGGAAGCAGCGATTGTCTGTTGCAGCATCTACTGCCAACGACTTTGGCGCCTATCTGACCGTCACTCGGACCGACGTCGATCAATCCCTGCAGACCTATGTCAGCTGGCAGACCGATTTGACGCTGATCGGTGGTCATGCCGTGGGGCCGATCGGCGCGAAACTGAAATGCAATGACGAGACCAACCCGGAATCCGGCGAGGACGATATCTCGATGCGCTTTAAGATCGACGGCATGTCCTGGCACGAGCGCGGGTATGCAGAATTCGATTGCGACGACACCTCCCACCAACGCCCGTGGAACGCCAAGTTAGGATTGATCCGCTTTTTGAACAACGTGAAATTGAGACCGATCGAAGAAGATTCGACGTCCGGAGACGACCTCGCAAAGCCGGGGACCGTCGACACTATCGACCTGGAAACCGACATGTTCCTCAACAGTCTCGTGATCCATCGATGGCACAATTTCGTGTTTAGCGGCGGAGACTACACGTTCTACTACAACGTCCATAAATGGCGGCATCAGTAGCACTCTGCCCGCCCGAAGGAAGCGAGCATCTTTTTAAGCCGGCTTGCCGCGCTCATTCCAAAGCCACGGGTGAATCTCACGCGCTTTCAAGGGAAATTCGCGCTTAACACTGCACACGTTACACTGAAAAGAAATCGCCGCGCTCAACGGCCAACAGGGGCTCTGTGGCGCGGGACTTCAAGTCAGTAGGGGCCAGGACATTCGGTCGCCGTGAATCAAAGTAGCGTGCGTCCGAGTAAGAGGCGGTATCGAAGGCTGTTCTCGCACTGAGCTGGAATTTGCGCCGTCTGAGCCCGGAGCGCCGACGTAGAATCGCCGCTGAGGGTATTGTCACATTAACTGCGATTCAGGCACGCTGGAGGGATGAAAACGCACAAATCCCTCTATGGACGCCACCGTTTCCCGCCCGACGTCATCCAGCATGCG
>JAOTWM010000689.1 GCA_029862885.1 Gammaproteobacteria bacterium | reverse complement strand
CCGGGCGAGGATCATCCGTACTATACGGCCGCGTACGTCCGCCTGTGGGGGTCGGTGCAAGATTTCGCTCTACCGCTATGCATGCATGTCGCGGCCTGCTGCCGTGGTCCCGGCCAGCGCAGCATATTTGCCAAAGATTGGCAGCAACCGGGCACGGCCGCCTATTCCACTACCCAGGACGATTGGGTACGCCGTTTGATCGGGTCGATGATTTTTGCCGGCGTATTCGAGCGATTTCCCGGGCTTAACGTCGCAATTGTCGAACACGAGCTGGCGTGGGCGCCTTATTTATTGAAGCAAATGGACACGCACTACACCGAACTCAGCCAGACGGCGCCTTATCGATTCGTCG
The DNA here is from genome assembly GCA_029862885.1 of Gammaproteobacteria bacterium. GTDB lineage: Bacteria > Pseudomonadota > Gammaproteobacteria > Arenicellales > JAOTWM01 > JAOTWM01. The sequence goes on along the minus strand of JAOTWM010000689.1, from coordinate 1,890 downwards.
GCGACCGACTGCCCGGTGATTTCTTCACGACTAATCTTTACCTTATTTTTCAAGAAGATAAGCTCGGCCTGGACGCTCTGTTGATAAGCATCGGTGTAGATACATTGATGTTTGGCTCCGACTATCCGCACGCCGAATCAACTTGGTCGAGGTCTCAGCAATATCTTGGCGAACTGCTAAGGGGCAAAACGCCGGACGATCGAGCCAGACTGACCCGTGACAACGCCTCGGCGTTATTTGGGTTCGACCTCTAATGTCAGACAATGCCCATTCGGTCAATATGCGGACGCGGGCCCGGATTTTTCCTAAAATGCCAACTATTATTAAGACGGTTTTGGACCAACCTTGATGCTATCTCGTGTCGACCGCAGTGCACCCTAAGAGACCGTAGAATTATGGCGAAATTCGTCTACCCCTCACCGCTGCCGCATCCATTCGCACAAGCCGTACGCGGAGGAGACTTTGTATTCGTATCCGGCCAGCTACCGTTCGACCCCGATAGGCATATCGTACACGGTTCAATCGAGATACGGACCCGACAGGTCTTGGAAAATATAGAGGCCGCCCTAGAAACAACCGGCTGTGCTCTAACCCACGTCGTGAAGAATATGGTACGGCTCGAAGACGAACGGGATTTCCTCGATTTTAACAAAGTCTGCCCAGAGTATTTCTCGGATGAACCACCGGCCCGTGCAACCGTCGGCGCAAAACTCATGCTGGATGCCAAGCTCGAAATCGAGACTTTGGCGTACAAACCGCTACCTAATTAGCCAGCACGAAGATCTCGATACGCCATGATCAGCCTCGAGAACTTTCGCCGTCAATATCGCGAACAAGCGATGATAATTGACAAACACTGTTGGCGTTTTTACGACTCCGAGCGCTACGACTGCCCCGTACTTATCATGATTCCCGGTGCTTTCGGTGCAGGAGAAATTTATTGGAACCAGATTACCGCGCTCGGCGACCGGGTGCGCGTGGTATCGGTGACCCTACCGCCGATCGATTCTATAGCGGGCTTGGCCGACGGCATCGCGGCATTGATGACCGAACTCGACATCCCGAGCGCCAATGTGTTGGGCTCATCGTTAGGGGGATACCTGGTCCAAGTCTTAGCAGCACGCCACCCGCATCGGCTGCGCACCATTTACATTGCGAATTCTTTGTTGCATGCGAACGGCTTGCAACAACCAGGGGACCCGATCAAAGTTCGCGCTGCGTCCGCCAGCCGATTGCGCAGCGCAACATTGCAAATGATCAACAACTGGCCCGAGTCCGAACCCGGTCATATCATGCTCAAGAAATTACTCATGGATCACAGCGAGCGCTGCCTTACGGACGCGATGATAAAGATACGCACTATAATTTTACACAGCCTACCGCTCGCGCCCCATATCGATATTCCGCTGGGCCGCGTCGTCGTAATCGATTGCGACGACGATCCGATGATCAGCGAACAAGGCCGCGTCGAGGTTCGCGACCGGTTCGCTGGGGCGGAGATTCAAAGCCTGCATTCCGGCGGCCACTTTCCTTATATCCTTCGCGCCGATGTGTATACGCCGATAATCGAACGGCGACTGATTTAGCCCCGCTTTTTATGGGCAAACGGTATCCCAGAATGGGCCGTCGCTCTTTAGATCCATCGTACAGTGCTCAACCTGGCCACCGATCATTGTCATCTGTACATTTATCTCGCCAATACTGCGCGACGGCGTGTTCAGCGGGTCAGCCGATAGGATTACTAAGGAACCTCTGCATAAGTTTGGGCGAATCAAGTTGGGATTCAAAATGATCAAGATCAAGGCGTGGAACGTAAGTAATAGCCCAGCTATTGCCTACAGGGACGTAGGTAATGAGCGAGAGCAAGGACGCGGTAGCGTTGCTTGCGTT
>JAOTWM010000688.1 GCA_029862885.1 Gammaproteobacteria bacterium | reverse complement strand
GAACCGATCGTAGGACTCGGTGGGTTCACCAACCGGAGGTTCTCCCTCGGTAAGAATCACCTCCGCCCGAGGAGAGTAAGACGCAAGGCGGGTTTGGGCGAGTCGAACCATCTTGGGGCTCACGTCTACTCCGCGGTAATCTGCCTCGTTGGAGAGGTATTCCTCGAACAGGCGTAGCGCGAAGCGACCGGTCCCGCAGCCGAACTCGAAGACGGATTCCGCAAAAGCGAAATCTCCGTGCTGCAGCACCAGCGAAGTGGCCTGGTCTTCATAGAACCGCTGCGAGTCTTGTCGCGAGCCGATTCGATCATAGGTTCGCCTCGCTTCTTGATGCGACAGTGTTCTCAAGTTCAATCCCTGCTCTGCGAGAAATATCCGTACCGCCGCCTAATGCTTCGCATCAGCGGCCAACAAAGCTTGTAGCGGTTTGTTGGTCCGGCTGCATGCTTTTGTTATGCGGCAACGTCGATAAATTCGATACTTGAGGCAGGTTTTGGGATTGGCTCTCCATCTTCTTTTCATCCTTCGATATGAAACTCGATAGCTTCATGGATGAGCTTTTTTACTTCTTCCCTGGTATCGGCGGCTGCGATACATCCGGGCAAATCAGGCACATACGCACCGTAGCCATTTTCACCTTCCTCAATAATGACTGCGTATTTCATGATTTGTTCTCAGGTTTTGATTCCAGATCGTTTAAGTATGGCATTTAAAGTCCCTTTTGGCACGCCAGCGGAGCGTTATGTGGCACGGGAACTTTCCCGAAACTGCGAGCTTTATCCATTGCAAATCTCCGTAGAAACTAAGTCGTGGCTCACTTCGGCTAAGAGCCACTGCGCAACACTATTTTATGACAGTAGTTGAATTAAGGTTTTTCTCTCCTCGCTGTCTGTTACAGCAGCCATTGCCGTTTTGAATGCCAATACGTTTTTGTCATGATTGGAAAGCAGTTTTTCGATTTCCATTTTATCCTCGGTACTGGGCATCCCACCAGATTCGTAGATAGCTTCGTGTGCTTCCATGCAAGTAAAGTATGCCGTCTTACTATTACTCATGTCGAGAAAGGATTGATAGGCCAATTTCGCTGCCTCACTTAACTCATCTAAGGGTTGCATGGCGTATATGTGTTTTCCGTTGCTATGAATTCATTTAATTGATGGCTGCCACATAACGCCTCGCATCAGCGGTGCGGCTTCGCCGCGTCCGACTGCATGCGCTTGTTATGTTCGTTTTTTCCACTTGTTCGGATCACGACTTCCATGCATAACAGCAATGATAGTTACTAGCCCATTTTCAATTCTGTAATAAATTACAAATGGGAATTTATGGATAACTGCTCTATGGGTTTTTCGGTGAACTAGTGGATATATTTGTTGATTTTCGGCGATGCCGCTACAGGTCGTTAGAATCTCGTCGAGGAACGCTGCTCCTAATCCTTCCTTCTGGATTTCCTACCAGGCGGCTGCATCTGCGACGTCAGTTTCGGCATCTGGCCGAAAATGAACTACCGATTTCACAGCCTACTTCTGATCTCCGCTATGACTTCAGACGCCTCTCGCCCAATTTCACCGTCCTTTTCAAAAGCATCCAGACGTTTATCAATCTCTATCCTTTGGGCGTCGGTTAATTCGAGTGCTGATTGTTCATCCGCGATGCTGTCCCATATATCTTCAACAAGGCGAATTCGGTCCTCAATTGGTAGTTTTAATATACTCGACATAATCTGATCTCCGTGCCGTATTCTAGCACCGATCTTTCTGGTATGGGATATAGAACATAACGCCTCGCATCAGCGGCCAGCGAGCCGCGTAGGGGCTTGCTGGCCCGGTTGCATGCGCTTGTTATGCTGCATGATGGATATCCCATCCTGGGAACACCAAAACAGCAGGGTGGCATTTAAGTGCTACGGCAAGTTGCTTTGCTCGTTCCACGCCCAGGTTTACGCGATCATTTTCTATGGCTGAAATCGTAGACTGGGGAATGCCAGTAACACGAGCAAGCTCATTCTGGCTCATTTCCTGCAATTCTCGGATGATGCGAACTGATTCACCCACACTGACTGCAATTTGCCGTTTAGCAATTTTATAATCTTTCATATCATTTCCTCCGATAGTCGTGGGGCAGTTACGTTTACGACTTGGACAAAAACTTGATCTTTCTCAATTCGACATAAAATTTTACAGCGCCACAAAGGCATTGCCCTTTTCCTTTAGTCATTTCTCCTCCAATACTTCAATCTTGTAC
>JAOTWM010000160.1 GCA_029862885.1 Gammaproteobacteria bacterium | reverse complement strand
CAATCCAATTGCACGGCGCTCAGTTTTCCACCCCATACGCATCCCGTATCGAGCCCGATAACGTTGTCGGCATCCCACAAACCGAGCGTCGACCAGTGTCCAAAAACCACGCGTGTCGAAGGCGCCTGTCTTGTTTTGCATTGAAACCACGGCACCAAGCCCGGAGGACATTCCTCTGGGCCCAATTTGTTCTGAAAGTCCAATTCGGTTCCGTCCGCCGAGCAGTAACGAATTCTCGTAAATACGTTGGTAATGAATCTTAAGCGCTTAATTCCCGATAGATCGTCATGCCATCGAGTCGGTGTATCGCCATACATCTGCCCAAGGAATCGCAAATAATCCGAACCCCGCAAAACTGCCTGCACCTCGCCTGCAAGCTTCACCGCTTTGCCTACTGACCAATTTGGATACAGTCCTGCGTGTACCAACGCCGTGTCGTTGTCAGCGTCGAGTACGAACAGCGGTTGCGATCGTAACCAATCCAATAAATCCGCACGGTCCATCGCCGCCAACACCGACGATAACGTGTCCCGGCGACGAAGCTTTGCGGACCCGGCCGCGACCGCAAGCAAGTGCAGATCGTGATTGCCCAACACCACGGTCACACACGGGCCCAGGTCGCGTACATAGCGCAACGTCTCGACCGAATCAGGTCCGCGATTTACGAGGTCGCCGGTTAGCCACAATTCGTCAAGCAGTGGATCAAATTCAAGCCGGCGCAACAGCGCCCGAAACGCAGCGAGGCAACCTTGAATATCTCCGATCGCATATCGCGCCATCGTTCAACAGTCGCCGGAGCGCATATCCGGGGTCCTCACTTACGAAATAACACTTTGGGACAGTTGGTAGGATGGTTTGGCAAGCAGATGCGCCTCACATGTGCATCTATTCGCTATCAGGTTCCCGTGTACCACCATTCGCGCCGTCGTATATCGCCTGATGTCGTCGTTGGCGATAGCTTTCACGGAGAAAAAGATACGGGTCTAGCTGCATCGCTAGCACCCGCGATACCCGCAACAGTCGAGCGCGTCCATCGACGATGCTCAGCGCGCGCAATACGATTTGGGCACCACTGTCGTCGATGTAGTCTATTGGGTCCAAATACGAATCGGGGATCCGCCCAAAGCCGTCGCGGACGTTGCTCGGACCAAATAGCGGCAATACGAGGTACGGTCCGTCTTTGACACCCCAAACCGCTAGCGTTTGACCAAAGTCCTCACTGTGTTTCACTAGTCCCGCGCGCCCCGCGACGTCGAACAAACCCACGACGCCGACCGTTGTATTAATCAAGAACCGCCAAGCGTCCTGGTACGCTAATCCAATCTTGCCCTGCAATAAACTATTGACGATGGTTTTAGGTTCGCTGAGATTGCTAAAGAAGCTCGTTACACGATTACGCACGGGGCGTGGTACAGCCTTCGTATAACCTCGTGCTAACGGTTTTAATGCCACGCTGTCGAGCTTCTCGTTAAATCGCCAGACGCCGCGGTTGAAATTCTCGAATGGGTCGTTCTCAGAGTTTGAGGTTGCCGCCGACTCACCGGGGTTATCGAGCGTGGCGCAGCCGACAACCAACATCGCACTGAACGCCAATACCAAGAGTCGGCCACGGCTTAGGCAGCTTGCGGCGAGACGATCCTCGTGCGACGTTGAATATAGATTGATTTTCAAAGGTGGTGTGGAAATGGCGTACTGTTTTACTGCTAAATGCCAACGTTTCTGTAATACTTATCCACTATTTTGCTTGAACGGCGGTTAAGGTAGCGATAGAGCTGCTAGCACGGCGGGCATTCTGCTCCTCGCCGATAATGGTATCCTATCTGTGCCCACTAGGACTATATTTCGCTCACCGGCATCGGCACGATTTCATCGCCGGTACTTGATCGGCAAAGGTACTACGTAGACGGTCTATGGCCACGGTATTGTTGTTGTAGGCGGTCTCTAAGGTACGACCAGCAGCGGCAGTCACGGAACCGCCAGTCGGAACGTTAGGGAATTTCTAAGCAAGCCCCAACCGATTAACTTGATTCCAAAAATATCAATCTTTGTGTCGCGTACCGTGAAGTAGCGGCGGGAGCACGACTACAGGTGGGTAGGAGGTGGGATTTAGTCGGAACCAGAATCCAGGATTTGCCCAAGCCTATTCAAGATGCGCATTAAGTTCTCAGATGCGATCAGGCGGCGCCGCGTAGCGTGTGCTAGGGTGGTGTGCAATTAAACGATGCCTGCGGGCGAGCCCATCCGCGGTCACCAGCAGTGTGCCGACCGCTATTCCGATTAACCATCCCGCTAAGCTAACTTGGTAGCCCAGATTCAGCAACCCACGCGCGATCAACAGTCCGGTCAAAAACGCAGCGAGAGCTCCAATCGATCCGGCCAGAGCGCCCAATACGATAAACTCGCTAGCCAAGGACGCCCGTAGGTAGCGCCGCGCGGTGCCCAAGGCTCGGAGCAGGCCCGATTCGGTGCGGCGCTCGCGCCGGCTTGAATAGATCGACGCGTACAGTACCAGCAGCCCAGATCCAATGGTAAACAAAAACCGCTGAGCGTCACAATCCCGACTGCGTTACCCGCCAGTGCCGGACGCCACGACGGCGCGGGCAAATCGCCCTGGGTCCGCGCCTGCAATAAGTACACCAATACCTGCTGTCCGGCATAGCCCAGGCCGCTCCGAAGGCGCAGGCACCGAGATCCCATCAAGTATTGTTAAACTACCCTCCGGGCTGATAACACGTTTGACTAAAACCGTCGCTACCCGCATGCAAACAATTTCAATTCGAGTACGGTTTTGGGTTGTCGGTATTTTACTGGCCGTGTGGCCGGCATCCGCCACCGCGATCTCGATTCTGGTAGTTGGCGACAGCCTGAGTTCGGCGTATGGAATGGATACCAGAGAGGGCTGGGTGGCGTTGCTGCAGGGCCGCCTGCACATAAAAGATTACCGGCACCGTGTCGTGAGCGCCGGTATCGCCGGTGACACCAACGCAATCGGTCGGTCGCGGTTGGCGACCGAAATAAAGCGTCATGGTCCGAGCATTGTAATTATAGAACTCGGCAGTAACGACGGGTTGCGTGGTCTGCCGGTGTCCGTGATCAGGAACAATCTGGAGACGATGACCCGTATTACCGAGAGTCAGGACATCGATGTGCTGCCGCTGGGTACGAGCATGCCACCGAACTACGGGCCCGCCTAGGTGCAGGCATTCGCTGCGATGTACGCCGACCTGGCCAAACAATTTGGGATTGGTTTTGGGCCGTTCTTATTGATTGGTGTGGCCGGTGGACCCGACATGATGCAGGCCGACGGTATTCATCCGACCGCCCAAGCGCAGACCACGATTCTTGACAACGTTTGGCCTGAACTGGTTCGACTACTATCACGACTCGATACCGAATAACGGTGTCGGCGTGAACGGAACAAGTGCGTTTCCCCGGTTTCACGCGATGGGTGTATCACTATAGAATGTCGCGTAAGTGGCGGCATCGGCTACATTATCCATTAAAGGTTTCGATCTCCGGGAAAGTCGAGCTACGGCGATGGGGCGGTCTTGCACCAATTGACATCTATTGCTTTCGATCACAGAAATCCGTGGTCACTACCGGGTTCCGCTTATTTCTGAATCGGCAACGGACCCTGTGTGACGACGCCAAAGTATTCAAGTTACGATTTGGTTGGTTTAAATATTGAGACGGGGTGAGATCAATGATCCGCCTTCGTGAAATGTACGGGCTAGCGTGAGGGGTGTGAAGGCGTCGCTATTATTGTGTTTGCTCTGCTTGTGTCAACCGGGCTTGGTCATGGCCAAGCCACAGCACCGGCAAGCCAACGCGCGTTATATCGTCGATGAGATTCGTTTCGAGGGCAACCACCGCACGCGCGCCGAAATATTGCTATACGAAGTCGAGTTTCGAAGCGGTGACATGATTGCGCGGCGCAATCTCGAAAGCGCACGGCAGGCGATCATGGATTTGGGCCTATTCAAAACCGTGGTGGCGGACCGGCACCGTGTAGGCGATAGAAATATTGTGACCATTGTCGTTCAAGAAAAACGATATTGGTTCGCGTTGCCGAAATTGGATCGTAGCGGTGACGGCGATATCACGGTTGGCGGTGAGATCGAATTTCATAACTTTACCGGGCGCAACCAAATGTTGGAGGTGGTCGCTAAACGCAAGGACCTGCAGAACGCCGATGTTAAAAAAGAAGAAAGCTTCGAAGTCGAATTTGATTATCCCCGCATGCTCGGAGGCCCCTATGATTTATCCGTCGATATTGATATCGAAACCGCGGAACTCGATGAAGATCGGTCGGGCGTAAGTGGCCAATATGAGCGTGATTTGTTCGGTGCTGGCATCGGGGTCGCGCGCTGGTTAGTACCGCGCGGGCCGAGCCGCGGCTGGCGCCACGGTGGATCGTTTCGGTGGGACGATTTCCGCCACGAGTTTATCGGCGGCACCCCGGGTTTGTTCTTTGACGCGTCGGTATTGACATGGTCGGGATTTATTGAATTCGTAGATGTGCACGACCATGCCTTCAGCCGTTCCGGACGGCGATTTGGATATCGGCTCGAAATCGCCGATGAGGACCTCGGGTCGGATGGTGGTTTCGTGCGGCACTCATTACGTTACCGGAGTTATTGGCGGATTACGCGGCGGCGTCACACCAATTTCAATCTGCAACTGCGGGCCGGATGGGCGACCGACACGATATTCGGCGATCCCACTTATAGTATCGGGGGTAGCCGTACGCTGCGCGGTTTTAAGCGCGAAGATATTGAGGGCGATGCGTTCGTATTGGCAAACCTCGAGTTTCTTACCCCGCTGTTCGGCCGTTATTCGTGGCGTGGAGTCGGGTTCGTAGACATCGGCAATGCTTACAGTGACCTTGATGAACTCAGTCTTTCCGCTCTCAAGGTCGGGGCCGGTTTCGGATTGCGCTGGAAATGGCGATCATTCGTGAAGACGGATTTGCGACTGGATTTTGCCCACGGCTTCGACGGCGGTGAGAATAAGGTCTATGCAAGCACCAAGGCTACGTTCTGATCCATTACCGGCCCGGATATTCCACGAAAGTGGACTATGAGCCAGAAATCTTTTCAATTTTTGACGCAATTTCCGCTGGAATCCGAACCCCTCATCGAATTTCCGGGCTAGGTGGCGCTACGCGATTGTGATTAATTTTGATCACATTCTTCCACGGCTGTTTGTGGGGACCTGCCCGCGCAGTGCCGTCGATGTGGATCGGATTCGTAACGGCCCTCGAGTTTCCGCGGTACTGAATTTGCAAACCGATAGGGATTTTGCTGATTACAAAATTGACTGGCCGCAGCTTGAGGAGTGTTATCGAGTCCGAAATGTCACGGTTAGACGGGTTCCTATAATCGACTTTAACGTGGCCGATCTACGCGACAACCTTGTGTCGGCGGTAGATACTCTCGACCAACTGCTCGCAAGCGAACACATAGTCTACTTGCACTGTACGGCCGGTATTGGCCGGGCGCCAACGACGGCGGTCGCGCAGCTAGCGATGCGTGGTGGCTGGGACCTCAATGCTGCGGTGGAGCTCGTAATAAGCCGACGTTCTTGTACACCGAATCTCGATGTGATCCGTGCCGTAATGGACGGTCCTTCGTGACTACCAGCAACACTGCTTTGGATTATGTCATCGACGCGGCCGCACTTAGCAAGGCCTACGCGGGTCATGCGGTCGTTAAGGAGATGGATCTTAAGGTGCCTTATGGGGGGTGTTTCGGTCTGTTGGGGCCGAACGGTGCCGGTAAGACCACGACGCTCAAAATGATTCTCGGGCAATCGCCGCCGAGCGCCGGCCGCTTGCAGGTTTTCGGGTTGGAGATGCCGCAGGCTACGCGCATAGTGCGGACCTCTATTGGTGTCGTGCCGCAAACAGACAATCTCGATCCGGATTTTACCGTTGCGGAAAACCTGCAGATTTACGGCAACTATTTTGGACTCACCAAATCGGAGTTGGCACCGCGCATCCACCGACTTCTGGATCTTGTCGAACTACGCGAGCGGGCCGGGACTCGTATCAGCAAGCTTTCCGGCGGCATGATGCGTCGCCTGAGCATAGCGCGCGCACTAATCAACGATCCGGAGCTCGTGGTTCTCGACGAACCCACCACCGGTCTCGACCCGCAGGTTCGGCATCGAATCTGGACTCGATTACGGGAGCTCAAACAGGCCGGCAAAACCTTGTTGTTAACGACTCATTATATGGAAGAGGCGGAGCGCTTGTGTGATAAGTTGGTGGTTATGGACCAAGGGATCATTATCGCTGAGGGTACGCCGCAGCAACTCATTAGAGATTGCGTCCCCGACGATGTGTTCGAAGTACACGGCGACGCACAGCGCGTGAACTCACTGTTGTCTGTTGTCGAAAATCTGCGTCTAGAGGCAGTGGGTGATACCACCTACTGCTACACGAGCGATGCGGCACGTGTTGTTCGAGTTCTTGAAGCTGCCGTCGACGTTAGTTATTTGCATCGACACGCTAATTTAGAGGACGTGTTCTTAACATTGACCGGTCGGGATTTACGCGAATGAGCGCATCGCTGTCGTACTCCAAGACCACTGACTGGCGGCTGCCCCGTCTGCGCCGCGGTGCGTTGGCGGTGTGGCGGCGCAACGCGTTGGTGTGGAGAAAGCTCATGGGGGCGAGCATCTTAATCAACTTTGGCGAGCCATTTGTGTACCTGCTGGGGCTCGGGTTCGGGCTCGGTCATTTTATCGGCGATATGGCGGGCATGCCGTACCTGACTTTCCTTGCGTCGGGACTGGTGGCTTCGTCGGCAATGAATACCGCATCCTTCGAGGCCATGTACTCCGTATACACCCGCATGGTTCCACAACGAACCTACGATGCAATGTTGGCGACTCCGCTCGATGTGGACGACATCGCGGCCGGCGAGATGTTGTGGTCTGCCAGCAAGGGCCTGATCAGCAGCTCATCGATTCTGATCGTGAGTGTGTTGTTGGGTGCCGTTACCGAATGGACCGCATTATGGGCGGTGCCGGTATTGTGGTTGGTGGGTTTGTGTTTCGCGGGTCCGGCCCTGGTGATGAGTGCGCTCTCGCCCTCGTACGAATTTTTTAGCTATTATTTCACGCTTGTAGTGACGCCGATGTTTATCTTTAGCGGTGTCTTCTATCCCATCGCGACGCTGCCGGCGATGCTGCAAGCGGCGGTGCAGATTTTGCCGCTGACCCATGCAATAGCGCTAATTCGTCCCCTCGTATCGGGGCAGCCGGTCACGCAGGTGGCCTTGCACCTCGCAGTGCTTTGCGCCTACGCGCTGGTCTGTTATTACATCGCGGTGGTGCTGATACGCCGCCGGCTGATCGTCTAACCCGGATATTTAACAAAGGCGATCCGTGAGACAGGATTCTTCTCAAGATTTGAATCGGTTGCCCGTAGTTTTAAGGAATCGGGCTTCCGAACCCTTCATGAAATATCCGGGTTAGCCCATGAGTCTGATCTCTCTCGGTGAGCTCACGGCCGGCACTATCGTGCGCCGTTACAAACGGTTTCTGGCCGACATAGAGTTAGCGGACGGCCGAGTCGTAGTAGCACACTGTCCCAATACCGGATCGATGGAAAGTTGTTGGGCGCCCGGCAAGCGCGTCGAACTGAGCCACAGAGACAATCCAAAACGCAAACTGCCGTGGACACTCGAACGGGTCGATATGGGGAGCGGTTGGGTCGGCGTACACACCGGTCGTGCCAACGAACTCATTGCCGCGGCGGTACAGGCACAGCGGATTCCAGCCCTTTGTGGTTATCGGCAGCTAAAGCGGGAGCCTAGGATTAATGCGCCGGGGTTCGCACCATCGCGGTTTGACTTGGCGTTGACTCACGGGAATCGCAGCGACGCATTCGTAGAGGTGAAAAACACGACACTTCTTCGCGGCCGAGCGCTACTGTTTCCGGACGCCGTAACCGAGCGCGGGCGCAAGCACTTGGATTTGTTGCTGCACATGGTGAAACAGAAGTACCGAGCCGTATTGGTGTTCGCGATCAATCGCCCGGAAGGCGACTATTTCGAACCTGCGGCGGCGATCGACCCGGATTACGCAGAACGTCTGGAGTTCGTGGCGGCACGTGGGGTCGAGGTCATCGCGGTACGACTGCGACATGCCTCGGGCGGTATCGACATCGCCGGGAGCACGCGCTACCGGCCGCGCTAGCTGACCGCCCCGGCTCTGTTCTTGGACATTTTCCCGCCCCGCCCATACTCTCTGCATCAATATGGATAACCCGTTGGGTCGCCCCGAATTAGTTCGCATCCATGGGCTAAATAAAGCCTATCGCGAGGGCGATCGAGAACGCCGCATCTTTAAAGACGCGGAGCTAGTTTTTGGGCGCAGCGAATTTGTTGCCGTCGTGGGTCGTAGCGGTTCAGGCAAATCAACGTTGCTGAACCTTTTGGCTGGCATCGACGTGCCTGACTCCGGCCGTATTTGCGTGCACGGAAAACCGTTAGACAGTATGTCCGAAGCGCAACGCACGCGCTTTCGACGTCGTCATGTCGGTTTCGTGTTTCAGTTCTTTAATTTGATCACGACCCTGACGGTGGATGAAAATCTGCGCCTCCCGCTACAGCTAAATGGCGTTGATCGCACGAGCAGCGATAGCCGTATCGACGAATTGCTGCAGCGGATCGATTTAGCGGATCGTGCCGTCAGTTATCCCGATACGCTGTCCGGTGGCGAACAACAACGCGTGGCCGTTGCGCGGGCAGTGATCCATCGGCCCGCGTTGGTTATCGCCGACGAACCTACTGGTAATCTCGACGCTGAGACCGCGCGAAACGTTCTGACGCTGATGTCGTCGCTGACTAGCGAGAATCGCACCGCGTTGCTTGTCGCAACTCACAGTGAAGAAGCGATTGCCCGGGCCGATCGTGTGTACACCATCGACCATGGCCGACTGGTGCCGCGCTAACCGAATCCCACGTATTTCACGTCGGCGAACCATGGAGCAAGTATTTTTTCAGTATACATACCGGCTACCGCACGTTTTTGGGTACGGAGCCTGCTTTCAATCTGTCCGTCTCGAGTGCCACCGATCGGCAGTTACCGGCTCCGCCTCTAACCCCGCTACGCTCGATTTCCTCTCAACTCCGAACCCTGCATGAACTATCCGGGCTGAGTGTAATGCTACTACTTCGTTCCAGCTTTCGATATGTACTGCGGCAGCGATGGCTTGCAGCCTTGTCGATACTCGGTGTGGCGCTAGGGGTGGCGGTTATCGTTGCTGTCGACATCGCCAATACGGCGGCGCAGCGAAGTTTCCTGGCGGCAAATGAAATCATAAATGGCCGCACGACGCATCGGCTTGTGGCCGGACCGAATGGTGTGGATGAAAGTCTATACACGCGGCTTCGGGTTAACGCAGGTATCCGCAATATCGCACCGGTAATAATTGGTGACGTGAAGGTATCGCAAGATCACGGTGCGAATTTTCGATTGCTCGGCATCGATGAGTTCGCCGAACGGGGTTTTCGCACCTTCACTCAAATCGGTCCTGCGGAATCTGCTTCGACGTTATTGCTGGCGACCCGCAACGCCGTACTTATCGCGCCGGACACGGCGTCCCGCTTTGGCATTGCGGTTGGCGATACCTTACCGATTGCAGCGGGACAATCGCAGGCGACCCTTACCGTCGCCGGAATTTTGCAACCCAGTGATGAAATCCAGCGTTCGATAGTGGCGTCGGTGTTGGTGGTGGATATTGCCACGGCGCAGATCCTATTGGGAATGGACAAGCGGATTTCCTACATTGACGTAATAGCGGCCGATGCGAGTGCGCTGAACGCGCTTCGCGCCCAATTGCCGCCTGCGGTGGAAGTGGTCACCGCTGCTTCCGCTGGAAATACTCAGCGCGAAATGACACGCGCGTTCGAAATCAACCTAACGGCATTAAGTCTATTGGCGCTGCTGATTGGATTGTTCCTGATCTATAACGCGATGACGTTCTCGGTGATTCGGCGTC
>JAOTWM010000686.1 GCA_029862885.1 Gammaproteobacteria bacterium | reverse complement strand
CCGCGCCGCCAGCTTCATCAATGTTCTGTACCTTTATCGTCGCCTGGAGGCTCTTGCCGAGAAATGGTGCAAGCAACCGCGAATACCTGTCGTAGCCGCCGCCTGCGGAATTTGGTACCACAAAGCGAATGGTTTCCCCCTCCAGTGACGGGCAGGAGCCAATCGCCGGGGAGTTAATGAACAGCATCGCGAAAAACAACGAACTGAACTTCATTGACATTCGAATACTCACTTGCCGAGATGCTTCAGACTTCTCAGAGAATAACCCATGAATGCGTAATACCAGAGTAGACACGGTAAAGGATCGCTGAACATATAACGTGCGTGCGGCGAGAAAACCTTTCTCTGCCCGGACATATAGTTGCTCGCATAGCCTTTCAGCATCTTAATCAGCGGTAGAGGCGGATTCGACGGATCAGTGGGCTCGGCCCGAAATAGACCCGTGCGCAGCCGGTACCACATCAAATCGATTAGTTCAAAGGGCAATCCGAACAGATCGTCCAAGGGTTCCAAAAGCAGCACATCGGGTGGAAACGTAGAAAGTTCGGGCGACTTATGCTGAGCCAACTGCACATAGGTCAACGGCTCATTGACGCCCAGTTCAGTGCGCAGCCACAAGCGTGACCCCAATCGCGGGTTAAACTCCATCAGCTTTGGGCGCCCGTCGCGGGCGTCGATCTTATTCTGGATTGTCAACCCGCCCCACCACTGCAACGACTTGAGCAGCGTTTGAACCTGCGGACGATACTCGGACTCGGAGGAGGAAAGCGCCGCCGCACAGGAGTTGCGGAATAAGCGCTTTGACGTGCGCAGGACGACGGGTGCAAAGAAGCTGATCAGTTCCGAATCACGATCTGCCATGACATAGAAATTCATCTTGCCACTACCGGGAATGAATTCCTGAATCATCGGACGACGATGACTTCGGCTCACTTCATTGTAAATTGACTTGAGCTTCGAGCGATCGGTGACGAACACTTGCCCCTTGCTGCCCGCGGTAAAACGCGGCTTTACCACCCAAGGTGGGCCCATTTGCGCCGCTATGTCGTCGAGTTCAGAGTCATCCTCTGGCAGAAAGGTTTTGGGAACCGGCAGGCCGGCCTCCTCTGCTGCCCTGACGCTAGCGTACTTGTCCATAGGTGTCAGAACCTGTCGATAGTCCGGTCCGACAATGACTATTCCGTTGCCCTCGAAGCGGTCTTTGTTCTTGGCAAAGACGTACACTTGGGGATCATAAGACGGAAAGATCGTATCGATCCCCTCGCGCTGGCAGATCTCCTCGATGCGCTTGATGTAGCGCTCCTCTTGCTCGGTGTTCTCAGCTTGGATACGGCCCGCGTGCCAGTCCAAATCAGGCCGAGGCACAGTGTAGCGAGCATCTACGTAGCGCGAATTGGCGGCATGTGCCGTTCGCGCTCGAAACCAGTTGGTACCGTCCAAAGTCGCCACTATTCGGTCCACATGATCACGTAGCCCACGGATGATGCAGTAGGCCTGACAGGCTTGGCTGTTGGTAACGAGGACTCGCATGTATTACAGGCTCTTGTGTTCGGAAATCTCGTCAATCAGAGTGAAATATCGCCGCAGATACTGTTCAGCCGACCATTTCTCTGTCAGCGCCCTACGTCCAAGGTGTCCCAGCTCGCGACGGTGATTCCCTTCGGATTGTAGACGATTCATTGCTTCCATCAACTGCTCGTCAGTTTCATAGATAATACCACCGCCGCTCTCCATTACGGGCTCTGGATTTGCGCCCAGGTTGCGCACGATAACAGGAGTCGCCTCACGAAACGATTCCATAATAACCAAAGGCGGCGCCACTTCGTAGTTGATGGAGGGTACGATAACTCCTATGGCATGATGATAAAGCGCACGCAGTGTTGGTCCGACGCAATGACCCAGAAACACGACGTTGCTCAGATGCGCCGATAAACGCTGTAACGCGTTTTCGTACTCGCCAGTCCCGGCGATCAGTAATCGCGCATGCGGCATTTGAGCGAGTAACGGGATCAGGGTCTGCAGACCCTTCAATCGCTCCAAGCGTCCCACGAAGAGAAAATAGTCACCTTCCTTAGCAGCCGCTGGGAGATCGGAGTGAGGCGGCTCCGAAGCGGTGGCATCGTATGGAACGAAATGCGGGATATACCGAGTGGGGAGCTCCAGCCCCATCTGCCGATGCTGGTTCGCAGTGAAATGGTCAGGCGTGATAAAAGTATCTACGTACCGCACCGCGCGTTGTATCAAGCCCGTGTAGCGC
>JAOTWM010000687.1 GCA_029862885.1 Gammaproteobacteria bacterium | reverse complement strand
TTCACGGCTATAGCGCGAGCGGTTCCACCTTTACGCACAATGCGATCGACGACAACTATGTCAAGTACTTCCATGATCTCGGGCGTGATGTCTGGGTTGCAGATTTCAGGTCAAGCTGCGGAATGCCTACTGCGCGCGAGCCCTGGAGCTTTGAGCAGATCGGCTACCGCGATGTACCTGAAATTATCAAGTTCATTTGCGAGAAAACGGACTACCGTAATGATCAGGACAAACCCTGGGTTGACGTCATAGCCCATTGCATGGGTGCTGCCATGTTCAGCATGGGCTTGCTTCGTTGCAACAATGTGCCACATGAGGAATCCGTGAACGCTGAAGCGCGCTATGATCTGCCGGCGCGAATTCGTCGAGTGGTATTCACACAAGTTGGTCCGTTACTAGTGATGTCACCCATGAACATATTTCGTGGGTACGTCATGCAGTATTTTCGTGAAATGCTGCCCGATCGATACGAGTTTGATCCCGGTCCATTTCCAAATGCCGCCGACCGGTTGCTCGATCGCTTCCTGATGACCGTTCCCTATCCGAGGGAGGAGTACCGGATCGAAAATCCGCTTGCGCCCTGGAAACGCACACCGTGGACCAGAACCAGGCACCGAATGGACATACTCTATGGCCGCGTATTCAATGCCGCTAATGTGGATGAAAAGGTATTGAAGTACATTGACGATTTTTTTGGACCGCTGAGCATCGACACCGTAACGCAAACAATAGACTTTGCACGGTACAATGTTATTACTGATACGCAAGGCCGCAACACGTTTGTATCGCGCGAAAACCTGGAGTCGAACTGGGGTGACAAGCCCCTGTGTCAATTGAACGCCGATAACAATGGCCTTGTCGATGTCAAGACTGTGTATCGAATGCAGCCGGTTTTTGATGATGCCGGCCGCTCATTCGAATCCGATATCATCGGGGACGCTGGGCACCAGGACTGTCTTATTGGCACCGCACCACGTGCGGAAACACTGGACAAAATAAGGCAGTTCCTCGAAAAGGACGATAACCAACTGGTCCAGGTTCAGGCCGCTGCGTCCGAATTCGTTGCCTATCCGCCGTGGATTGGGCCGATTCGAACTATTGAGGTGGTCAACGGTAGCCCGAGCTCATTCCGCGTAGGCTCCCGACCAACCCATCATTATGCGGAAGGGGTGCTTCTGTTCCGCGTCCTGACCAATAACGGTCAGATTACGATGCCGGATGGCACGCTGTTTTCTGACACAGTGGCCGCCCGGCAATACTTGTTCAACTACGCTCGTTTGATGTCGAGCGATGATCTGAAACAACGATTCTGGGATAAATTTTACTTTCCACCAATTCCGGCGGGATTGATTCCAGCCGGCAACGCATGGCTCGCGTTGATGATCTACAACGAGAGCAAGGAGCTGCACGAGTACAACTACGGTTATTACACCAACGTTACAGTGGTCCTGGGCGTCGAAGGTGTTCCGTACATCGGCAAGGTCATTCCCGAACGTGATTGGGTATTTCCTCACGATAATCTGTTCGATATGACGGACAGCCCAGATGCAGTCGAGGAGCTGGAGAAGAAATTGCTGGAAAATGGCGGTTTGCTTTCCAATGACACCTTCGACCAGATATTGACGCCAGTTATCGAACTGATGAGTAGAGTGGAGATGGATGAGGGCTATTTCCGCGATCCACTGACAAACGAGGACCGGCCTGAACTCATCACTGACGAGGACTTTCACAATTACTTCGGCAGCTATGTACCTTCACTCGCTGAAGCCGACGCCGTCATTGACCGTCTTGTAGAAGAGGACTTTGACCTGCGTGATGGACTTATGCCCGACTGGAGCGACGCTGCCGAAGGGGAATGCCGCTTTGTGCTGTCCAGTTGCCAGTATCCCGCCGGCTTTCTTGATGGATCGCTGGCATATCAGGGGTACGCCGATACGCTTCGAAGGATCGACCCGACCGCAATAGTATCCGGCGGTCTGGGCAATGATGGTGCGGGCATCGTGCCGCGCTTCGCAATTCTAACCGGAGATCAGATCTACGCTGATGCATCTGCAGGCTTGTTTGATCCAAGCGTCAAAAGGGGTCGATTCGAGCTCCCTTATCATATGTGGTTAAGGTTTCCTCGAGTTCGTGGAGTCCTGCGACAGTTTCCATCCTTTATGGTGCTTGACGATCACGAAATTATTGATAACTGGGAACCCGTACCTGGTGACATCGCCAATAGAAGACTCAGAGACAGCGGCCACGCCGGATACGA
>JAOTWM010000685.1 GCA_029862885.1 Gammaproteobacteria bacterium | reverse complement strand
CACCGAGAACATCGCATCCGCCACAATCACTAGAAAAATCGATTCCACCACCGAGCGAGTTGTACGGTAGCCGAGCGATTCAGCACTGCCGCTGACCGCAAATCCTTCGAAGCAACCGATCAGCGCGATCAATATAGCAAATACCGGCGCTTTAACGATGCCGACCCAAAAACTTGCGATGCTAACCGCATCGCTCAAACGTTCGATGAAGACAGTCGGGCCGATATCCAGTACCGCCCAACACATCACTGCGCCGCCAAACAAACCCATGATATCGGCGAAAAACGCCAACAACGGCAATGCAATAACCAACGCGATGACACGCGGTAAGACCAGCACATCCATTGCGTCAAGACCCAAAGTCTGCAGCGCATCGACCTCTTCGTTGATCTTCATCGATCCAAGTTGGGCGGTAAATGCGCTGCCGGATCTGCCCGCGATGATGATCGCTGTCAGCAATATTCCGAGCTCCCGGAGCACAGATATCGCGATCAAATCGACCGTAAACACGTCGGCGCCGAATTGGCGCAACTGCGTCGCACCCTGATACGCCAACACAACTCCGATCAAAAATGAGATCAACCCCACAATCGGTAATGCATTAAAACCCACCTGTTCGAGATGGAATACGATGGACGTCAATCGTAAACGGCGCGGTTGCACGACTAACCGCAGTCCGGTGCTCACGGCGTGACCAACGAACGCGAGGAGATCGACCGCCGTTTGCACCACTTCAGTCGTCCCTCTACCCAGGTTTTCGACAAGTTGGACGAGGCAATTGGAATAATCGAAAGGGGATCGACACGGCCGGTAGCTGGCCGCCACACGCTCCATCATCAAATCGTATTTCGGTCGCGATCCAACAATATCCAACCGTTGCCCGGATTCCCGCACCGCATGTGCGGTGCGCATTAACAACCATGCTCCCGCGGTATCCAAGCGGCTGATCGCGGATATATCGATCCGGGTGGGGCGCGGCGTGCCTTGGAGCACGGTATTGAGTTCGCTATCGATACTCGCGCTGTTGGCGATCGTCCAGGCACCACCGGCATTAAGAAGAAGGCTATCTACACTTTCAGTCGTCGACAAAAATCCAGATGTATTCAGCATTTTGATCGAAGCCAGGTCGCACCCGCCGCGGTGACCTTGCGCGCTAATGCTAGTGTGAAGTCTTAGTATTGGCCACTTTCACAGGCGACAAATCCATCATTGTTTGGATTGGGCCCGATGCCCCGATGATATCGCCCTGCGCATAGTCTACTCCGATATCGCGCAATTTTTCGAGGGTTTGCTGGTTTTCAACATATTCGGCGACGGTCTTCTTGCCCATCACCTTGGCGACATCGTTTATGGATTTAACAATAGCGAAATTTACCGGATCACTATCGACACCTCTGACGAACGCACCGTCGATCTTAATGTAATCGATTGACAGTGCCCGCAAATATGCGAATGACGACAGTCCGATACCGAAATCGTCGAGAGCGAAACGGCATTTACGGCGACCTTTTATGGTTTCAATAAAGCGTGCGGTGTTGGGTAGATTCGCGATAGCCGTGGTTTCGGTAATCTCGAAGCAGATCTTCTCAGGAGGAATTCGAGTCTTATCGAATAGGGCAAACAAAAACTCCTGGAACTCCTTGTCACCCAGCGATTGTCCCGACACATTTATTGCACACAGATACAACTCCCGTACGTGGTCGGGATGCTCCGCCAACCATTCGAAGGCCCGCTTAATAAACCAACTGTCTATGCGCGTTGCGAGGTTATATCGCTCCGCGGCAGGAAGAAACATTCCGGGCAGAACTTGTTTGCCGTCATCGTCTTGCATACGCAGCAACAGCTCGTAATGGTGGCCGTGCGGACCGTTCAACGAAGCAATCGGTTGGTAATGTAGGTGGAAACGTTGCTCCTCCAGTGCCCGCGAGATTTCAGCGACCCACTCCATTTCCCCCATACGATGCGCCAATTGATGGTCGTCTTCGCGATACACGTGTATACGATTACGCCCTTCGTCCTTGGCGAGGTAACACGCCGCATCGGCATTGCTCAATGCATCGGTAATACTACCGCTTGTCGCGTTAATCGGCACCAGACCGACGCTGACCCCGATACTCAGCACTTTGCCTTCCCAAACAAATCGAAATTCCTCGATCGTATGTCGCAGAGAGTCGGCAACTTGCTTGGCACGTTCGATCGTGCAGTCTTCCAGCAAGATGCCAAACTCGTCGCCACCAAGACGCGCCAACGTATCCTGTGCCG
>JAOTWM010000159.1 GCA_029862885.1 Gammaproteobacteria bacterium | reverse complement strand
AGCGCTGGTGCGATTATTGAGCCGCACGATTGACGAAGAACGAATTGCAATTCGCGGTACGCCGTGGCAACCGGTCGCGGCTTCGCCTGAACGGGAGCCGGAACGCGTGGCGGCCGCTAGTCGCACATAGACCACCTGCCGACGATTGTTTAGGAGTAAAGATGGATTACCGCTTGGCGTTACAAAATAAATTTGGCCTCACCAATATTCCCTACAAGTACAATCTTTCGAAGCAGCAGTTATTCCACGAAGCCATCGCCCATGACCGCGGGCGAATCCATATCGATGGTCCCGACACGGATCAAAAGGCGTACGCTACCAAACTGGGTGACAAAGGGCCTCTGGTATTTTTGACCGATCCCACGTGCACTGGGCGGCCGGTCAAAGATACCTTCGCGGTCGCCTGGCCGGAAGTCGAGTCGGAGATCTGGTGGAAGGATAATCTGCAACAATTCGACCCCGATAATTATCAGGGTTTACTTAACCGTGTCGTGCAACACTTAAACGAGCGCGGCCGGCACCTTTATGTGCAGGATGTATACGCCGGTTCGGATCCGGCTTATGCCGTGCCGTATCGATTCGTAGGGGAATATGCGACCCACGCCATGTTTGCCCATAACATGTTTCCAAAAAGCGTCAATGGCATCGACCCATCGGATGACAATCGATGGACGATGCTCAATGTGCAATCGTTTCACTGCGAACCGGATCGCGACGGTAGCCGTTCCAATCGCGCTGCAATTATCGACTTCCGCAATAAGATATGCCTGGTGGTAGGCCGCGCCGACTATTGCGGATTGGTAAAGAAAACCATTTTTACCGTGATGAACTATCTGTTGCCGAATCTCGGGTATTTATCGATGCATTGCTCGGGAAATATCGGGTCGGATGGCGATGCGGCAATATTGTTTGGTTTGTCGGGCACCGGCAAGACGACGTTGTCGGCGGATCCGAACCGACAATTGATAGGCGACGACGAAACCGGGTGGACCGACAATGGCGTATCGAATCTGGAGGATGGCTGTTACGCGAAACTTATCGATCTGGATAAGCAGGCCGAGCCCATTATTGCCGCGGCGCTATCGATGGAAGGAACTTTGATCGAGAACGTGCCGGCATTGCCCGGCAAGTCCTACGCCGAAATCGACCCCCAGGACCTCGATCTCAGCGACAGTTCGCGCACCGAGAATACGCGATTTTCATATCCGCTATCGTGTAACCCGAACGTTGCGGACGGCGCCTGCGGTGGCCACCCGCAAACTATTGTGTTGTTAACCGCCGATGCATTCGGGGTGTTGCCGCCGGTATCGATACTGGAAGGCGATGACGTTATGTATCACTTCGTGCAGGGCTTCACCGCGAGACTGGCCGGCACCGAGGTCGGATTGACCGAGCCCGAAGCCGCATTCAGCGCATGCTTTGGCGCACCGTTTATGGCACATCGCCCCTCGATATATGCCAAGCTGTTACGCGAAAAAATGGCGCATAGCAAAGCGCGTTGTATTTTGTTGAATACAGGTTGGTCGGGTGGGCCGGCTGGCGAAGCGCCACGTATTTCGATTCGCGATACGCGGGCGTTGTTGGATGCTGCATTGCGTGGTGATTTGCATGGTAACGGCGCCGGGCACGAAACCCATGACATATTGGGATTACGGATGCCTACGTCATGCCCCGGAGTCGACGCCTCGATACTGAATCCACGAGCTATATGGCAGGATACCTCGCGCTACGATGCGCGCGCGACCGAACTGCGGGACATGTTCCGCACCAATTTCGACAGCAATGATTTTGCGAGTTACGGTATCCGCGCGACGATGTGATATGAATATTCACGAATATCAAGCCAAGGAAATTCTGAAACGCTACGGAATTTCGGTGCCTGATGGTGCGGCGGTGACCGAACCCGGTGCCGCGCGGGCGGCCGCGCAACGAATCGGCGGTGACTTTTGGGCGGTTAAGGCCCAGGTACATGCCGGTGCGCGCGGTAAATCCGGTGGTGTCAAATTGGCACGCTCGCTGGACGAAGTGGCGAATCTCGCAAAGTCCATGTTGGGTAGTCGATTGGTGACCGAGCAAACCGGCGCCGCGGGTATACAGGTTGAGCGCGTCTATGTAGAAGCCGGTTACCCGGTCGATCGCGAACTATTTTTTAGTATTGTCATTGATCGCAGCACGGCGCAGTTGACAGCGTTGGCCTCGCCACGGGGTGGCGCCGAGGTAGAACATTTGGCCGTGGCATTGCCGGAGTCGATGCTGAGCCAGGTATTGCCGCTTACCGCGGGGATTCCGACTGCAGCATCGAACGCACTGGCAACGCATCTAGAATTGACATCGGCCCAAGCCGAAACCTTTAACAAAGTGCTGGACGGTGCACACCGTGCATTTTTGGATTTAGATGCATCATTGTTGGAAATCAACCCGCTGGCGGTAACCGCGGACGGCGCATTGCAATGTCTCGACATCAAAATGGGATTCGACGACAACGGCTTGTACCGGCAGCCCGACATTTCCGAATTGCGCGACCCCAACGAGGAACCGGATCGTTTGGAGCGCGAGGCGCATGGCTTTAATTTCACGCAGCTCAATGGTGATATCGGCTGCCTTGTAACCGGTGCCGGACTCGCGTTGGCGACGATCGATCTCCTCAAACTGCATGGTGGTGAACCCGCCAACTTTTTGGACCTGCCACCGGTGGCCACCCGGCCGCACGTCGCGGCGGCATTTCGTCAGATCTTGGGTAACCCGGCGGTGCGCACCGTCGCCGTCAACGCGGTTGGCGGGGGATTTTGCCATTGCGATACAATCGCCGAAGGATTGATCACCGCCAGCCGGGATACCGCGATTACCGTGCCGCTCATCATTCGTTTCACCGGCACCAGCAAAAATCACGCAATTGTATTACTTAATAATTCCGGGCTCGCGTTTCACGAGGCGCACGATTTAGACGAGCTCGCATCACTGGCGGTAGCGGCCGCGCGGGGTGGTCGGCAATGGCAACGCTAATTGGCAGCGATACCAAGGTGATCTGTCAAGGAATCACCGGTTACCGCGGTGGTTTTTTTTCGCATCAGGCCATCGAGTACGGAACTAAGGTGGTCGGCGGCGTGGTACCGGGCAAAGGTGGGACGACCCATTTGCAGCTGCCGGTGTTCGATTCAGTGGCGCAGGCAATGGAAGCGACGGGTGCCGACGCGAGCGTTGTCTTCGTGCCGTCTGCAGCGGCCGTAGCGGCGATGATTGAGGCGATCGAGGCGGCAATTCCCCTCGTAGTGTGTATCACCGAGGGTGTCCCGGTGCTCGATATGGTGCGGATCAAAGAACGGCTGGCCGATTCCACGACGCGTTTGATCGGGCCGAACTGCCCCGGCATTATTACGCCAGGCGAGTGCAAGATCGGCATCATGCCGGGCAGCATATATACACCCGGGAGCGTCGGGGTGGTGTCGCGTTCGGGCACGCTGTTTTATGAAGCGGTCACACAGTTGTCCGAGCGAGATATTGGTCAATCGACGTGTATCGGCATCGGTGCCGACCCCGTGCCGGGCATGTCGTTTGTCGATGCGTTGTCGTTGATGTTAGATGACGCCGATACGGATGCGATACTCCTCATTGGTGAAATCGGCGGCGATGCCGAAGAAGAGGCTGCGCGCTTTATCGCTGAGCGTCAACCGGATAGACCTATCATTGCCTATATCGCTGGCCGCCACGCACCGCCGGATCGACGCATGGGTCATGCCGGAGCCATCATTGCGGGTGGGCTCGGCGCGAGCGAACGAAAAATTGAAGCGCTGCGTGAAGCCGGAGTGCAGGTCGCCGAATCTCCGGCGCGCATAGGCGCTACCGTCGCCGCGGCTCTGTCTAGTCGTCCCTGAAAAACGCCCTTTTCGGCCGTCGGCGGCGTTGCCCAGCGACTTCCGATGCTCATTTACCTCTATGTAAACTCCGCTTCGGCTTCTCGGGCGCCTTGCCGACAACCAAAAATGACGCTTTTCAGCAACGACTAGATAACCCGTCACGGATTATTGGTCGCTGCCAGTCTCGCGATTTCGTAACGCGCTGCGGCGTCGAGCCGCGCACACGTCACATTCGCTTTCTTCGAGAATTGCCTCGATCCGCCAGTCGGCGGCTGGGGCGAAGCCCAAGCGCCACAAGCCGCGATTCGTGGCCATCGCATTGCGTTGCTCCGCGGCAAATAGCTTCTGAGGTCTCGATCGCGCCCAACCTTGTTCCACTAGCCACGCGCTGACATTGGTGTCGCCGCGATGGCACATCATACCGCTGCCGCTGCCGCGCGGCGCCTCACACCGGACCGTATCCCCCTGTAACCAGCTGCTGAATGCGTCGCGGATCTCGGTCCCGCAGCGCCACTCGGATGAATCGTCACGACATACGGTATCCACCGCTACCGATTCGATGCCGTACAGGGGTAATACGAGATCGTTGACACGAATCGTCTGTCCGTCGACGGCTTGTGCCGTACCAACAATTTCCGAACGGGCCGGCGCAGCATTTAGGCCGATCAGCAACGCGATCGCCATGCCGATTCGAATAATACGGCCGCGTAAAGCCGGGTTCATGCCCATGGTTTGTCGGTATGGTCAAGAATAAAGCGCGTTATTTTGCGCTGTATTTGTGGGTAAACCAATACGCTGTGGCCGCTACCGTCAACAAGTATACGTTCGTCCGCCGTACCGCAATACGGTCCGAGGCCTCGAATCCAGGGATCGTCTATGGACCCTACGGCGAGCAACGGTGGGAGATGGCCAACACGAGCACGGAGCGCACACCGCGCTGACGTCACGACAATGGCTTTGAAGGTATGGCCATTGTAACCGGCCGCCGCTTCACCCCCTTCACCGTGGCCAAACAAAATTAAATTGTGTTCATCGATCCACTCTAGGTGTGTCATGTTGTATAGAGCAAATTCTAATTCGCGGCGGCGTCGCGCCGGGTCGGAATGGATTCGGTCGCAGCGGGCAGACTTATCGTTACGGGCAAAACCGTCCGGTGCAATCAATGCGTATCCGGCCTCACCGAGCTCACGCCAAAATGAATACGGGCCAGTCCATCGCGGTAATGCGCAGCCGTGTAAATAGACGATAGTCGGAAGTTTTATCCCTCCAGTAAGGGCCGCGATCCGGCGTTGCACTCCAGCATCGTCCATGCGCCCAAAAATTAGCTCGCCGTTATGAATGACTTGCACTTGCGCCGCATTCCAGGTGCGCCGCAGTTCTTGGATCGGGTGTCTTGAGAACTCCGTAGT
This sequence comes from Gammaproteobacteria bacterium, assembly GCA_029862885.1. Classification (GTDB taxonomy): domain Bacteria; phylum Pseudomonadota; class Gammaproteobacteria; order Arenicellales; family JAOTWM01; genus JAOTWM01. The sequence continues at coordinate 4,829 of JAOTWM010000159.1, read as the reverse complement.
GGTTGGCCGTGAGTGCGCCAATATCTCAGTATCTAGCGGTATCCAGAGGGGCGTGTCACGGGGGACTGAGGAATGTATCATTCCGTCGGCTTGTGCATCGACCACCAGCGGCCACACCAACCCACAACTCAGGGCCGGCGCAAGTAACCAAACAAACCGGTGGTGCAGTGCTACCCCATTGCTTGATTTCCGTCGCTCGACCGGCGGGAGTTATTACTGAACACTGCCGAATCCTTTGTCCAATGCTCCTGCCGGTGGTGTCAATCCAGCGATTCGACAACCCTGATTGATCGGGCCTTCAGGAAATAGTTCATAAACATATTTGATTCCGCCTTTGCTGTGAAATTTTTCATTCAACGCATCGTGAATTTTTCTCGCAGTAATTTTCGATTCGCTGTTGCGAGCGAAAAATTCTTGTAAGGCGCGAATCGTACTCCAGTGATCTTCAACGAGTTCGAGACCGGTTTCGCCCGCCCATTGCCGCGCGATACTGGCGCTCCACCCATTTGGCGCATGTGGAAATTGTTGGTCCGTCGGTTCAGAGTTTGGATTCAATATGTTGGTCATGGATTCAGTCATGGTCAGACCTCCGTTCGGCGTTTCTTGTATCGGCAAAGCTCACTAATCATAACCTATCGCGGTGACGGTCGCCTCGGTGACTCTGGGGCGATATGGGGTGATCCGGGCGGATTGTGGGACATTTGAAAATTTGTCTTTTACAATCAAGTGCGATCTTACAAATTTTAAGAACTTACCCAACCGTAAGATTTGAGGAGATATGAATGAAACATCCGCTGGATTTTACAGGTAGGACCGTATTCGTTATGGGGGGAACGAGTGGCATCAATTTTGGGATTGCCGATGCATTCGCCGCAAACGGTGCACGTGTTGCGGTGGCCAGTCGTTCCCCGGCAAAGGTCGACGCCGCGGTGCAGAAGTTGGCGGGGCACGGCGTGGGAGCCATCGGGTTCAGTGCAGACGTACGTGATGTCGACGCAGTTAAGGCAGCCATGGTAGGTGTGCAGGAAGCGTTTGGCCCGATTGATGTGCTGGTATCCGGGGCGGCCGGCAATTTTCCGGCACCGGCGCTTCGTATATCACCCAATGGCTTTAAATCGGTGGTCGATATCGACCTTCTCGGTACGTTTCATGTACTGCAAGCTGCGTACCCGTATTTGACAAAACCCGGTGCTTCGATCATCAATATTTCTGCCCCACAGGCATTTGTGCCGATGGAACTTCAGGTTCACGTCTGCGCCGCGAAGGCCGGCGTCGATATGGTGACCCGGGTGCTGGCGATGGAATGGGGGGCTCAAGGCATACGCGTCAATTCGGTCGTGCCCGGGCCGATCGCTGAGACCGAAGGCATGAGGCGGCTGGCGCCCACACCGGCGGTTCAGAACGCCGTGACGAAGTCGGTCCCTCTCGGCCGGTTGGGGACGGTGACGGACGTAGCCAACACTACTATGTACTTAGCTTCCCCTTTGGCGGAATACGTAACAGGTGCAGTGATACCTGTCGACGGTGGCTGGTCGCTAGGCGGCGTAAGCGTCATTGGAGACAGCATGGCGACGATGGCTAATAATTAATGAAAAAGTATATGGTGGTGGAGCGGCATAAGGCGGACTGCTTTGAAAAGGTTTACCACCGCTTTGATGCAAATGGGCGGATGCTGCCAGCAGGACTTTATTATTTACATTCCTGGAAAAACGAAGAAAGAAGTATCTGCTTTCAATTGTTGGAAACGAATGATCCAACGTTATTCGCCGTATCGACCGAAAAATGGCCGGACCTGACCGACTTCGAAATAATTCCGATTGACTAATAAAGAATCCGATTCCCGTCTATTTAGAATCCGAAACCACAACAAAAAGCTCGCGTCGGATCAGCCCGTCGGCCAAGGCCGCGAGTTTATTGGTCCATCCCAATCCGCGTTCCGCATAGGCGGATACGCCAATCAATTCCTCAAGGGGTTCCCGCCACTTCTGATCGGCCAGACGTTGGCGTTCGCAAGATTGCGCGTAATCATTGGTGATGTCGCTATGTTCCTTGATGGTCCATCCGGTCTGAGTCAGGAGTGTCGGATAGCTGGATTCTGAATCGATAAACTCAGGACCGTTTTCAACGGCACGGCGATGGTCGTCGGGCGACAGATTCGGGGCCACGGAAATGACCGTAAATGCCATGCGTCCCCGGTTGCGAACGACTTGCCGGCAGGCTTGAAGAACGGCACGTTTTTGCTTTAGGCAGCAGAGCAGATCGCTATGGCTGAGGGCATCAAAGGTGCTCGCGGCAAACGGCAACGTCGCAGCGTCCGCAACGGCTCCAAAACTGGCGCTCGCAATTCGATCGATTGCAGCTCTTTCAGACGCAATTCGGAGACCCGTAATCGGAAGGTCCAGGAGCACAACGTCGCAGCCGCTTTGCTGGGCCAGATAGAGGCCGGGCCAACCGGCGCCCGCCCCCAAATCTAAAAGACGTCGGCCCGATCTCAATCCGAGCATTGCTCCGATGCGGTCGGCCTCGTCGCGGGTCGTCCAGCTGTTGCCGCCATAACCGCAACCACAAACCATGCGCTCGATCGACAATAGAACCGGTGACTGAGATTTCAGATAGAACTCGTCAAACCGCTGCCTCTGTGCAATTTCCTCAGGGCTGTAGGGCATCAGGCCAAGATTATTCTGTGCCGCTACACTAGTGGTACCGGCTTACGGCGTAATCCGGAGATTGCATTGCCGGCGATGGCCGCGAGCAGAATCGCACCGCCGATCAAGGTATACAGTCCCGCGATCTCGCCCAGAAAAAACCACACCCATAGCGGGCCGAGCAACACTTCGGTCATCGATAAGAGGGCCAATTCTGCCGCGGGTACCGATTTGGATCCGATTGTATAAATGGTTAGACCGACACCGATCTGAAATACACCGAGTGTTAGTGAGATGCCAATGTCTCGTGCCGGAATTACAAATGAGTAACCCGATACGACACACATCATCGCAGCAGTAACGATCGCAAAAACACCCGCGAGCAGCACAGCCGGCAGCATGTCCTCGAGCTTGCGCCAACGCAGCGCTATGGTAAACGCCGCAAAACCCAGGGCAGAAATAATTGCGGCGATGTTGCCGACGATATCGCCGGCCGCAATACCCTCGACAACCATTATCGCAATACCCGCCATGGCGAACACCATTGCGACCCACGTCGCGGGGCGGACATTCTCGTGCAACAGCAGTCGTCCCAGCAAGGCAGCGAAAAAAGGGGCTGACGCGAACAAAAACATGGCATTGGCGACGGTCGTAGATTGAATGGCGTAAATTCCGCTGGCGAACGCGAATACCAAGCCGACACCCCCGTATAGTGCCGCGAGTCCCGCCTTACGAATAACGACGAATGGTGTGCCGCCCGAGCGGACACTGAGAATGACGAATAAGAACGGCGCCAGAGCACAGGAACGATAGAACAGGATTTGCCAGACATTGGCCACTTCCATAAGCCGAATCCCGAGGCCCATGCTGGAAAAGCAGGCGCCCGCTAGTAACACCAGAATCAGGCCCCGCCGATAACCGGGATGTCTGGCATCGGGCAAAGCCCGGTCCGCAAGAATGCTGGACATGACGATATATCGGGTTAAGTTGAACCGGGATTGACGGTGACGCGGCAGTAGGGCGGAAGCAATGTCCGTGCGCAAATCACTGCGCAGGTAACAACACAACCGACTCCGGCGACCACGATAGCCACACATCCTGGTCGGGTGTGCGTATGCGGTCGGCAGAGCTTTCCAAATTCTGTAATGCGACGGAGACGGGTTCTTTCCGGTTTTCGAGTTGCACGTATAGGTGACTGCGATCGCCGAGGTAAGCGGAAGGGCCCATACGTCCCAGCGCGATATTCTTGGCTTGCGGTGGCCGTTCGAACTGCAGGCGAAGTTTCTCGGGTCGTATCGCCACCAAAATATCGCTACCGGCCGCTAATTGTCCTCCGGTTGTGGCGTGCACGCTGCCCAGAGCAGGCGTTTCGATATTGGTATTTTGGCCATCAGATGTGGTTATTTTGCCTTCGAAGAAATTCATCGTGCCGATGAAATCGGCCACAAATGACGTTTTTGGAGTTTCGTATAGTTCCGTAGGCGAGGCGATCTCCAGCACACTGCCCTCCGACATCACCGCAATGCGATCCGATAATGTCAGTGCCTCCTCCTGATCATGGGTTACAAATACGAATGTAATTCCGACCTGTTGCTGCAACGAGCGCAGCTCGATCTGCATCTGTTCGCGGAGCTTTTTATCGAGCGCACCTAGCGGCTCGTCCAGCAGCAAAACTTTGGGTTTTTTGATCAATGCCCGGGCCAGCGCGACACGTTGGCGTTGCCCGCCTGATAGTTGGTCCGCCTGGCGAGACCCGAATCCCGGTAATTTGATGAGTTCCAGAATCTCGTCGATCTGCTTGCTCTGTTCGTCCTTGCTCAATCCGGATTTGCGCAGGCCGAACGCGATGTTGCCGCGCACATCGAGGTGGGGAAAGATCGCATAGTTCTGAAATACCATATTCACCGGGCGGTGATTCGGCGGTATCACCGACATCGGTTGATCGTCGATATACACCTCACCCGAAGTCGGGGCTTCGAAACCAGCGACCATGCGCAGCAAGGTTGTCTTACCGCATCCCGACGGACCCAGCAGCGAAAAAAATTCGCCGCGTCGAATGTCTAAAGTCACGTCATTAACCGCGCGAAAATGTCCAAACGATTTACGCACGGCCTCAAAACGGATCATGTTGTCTGCACTCATTTCTTATACACCCGTATCCGTCTTTACGTGCACGCCACGCCG
>JAOTWM010000382.1 GCA_029862885.1 Gammaproteobacteria bacterium | reverse complement strand
GCCATCACTACCGCGCGCAAGCGGAACAAATGCCACGAATTTCAACGGTGGGGCGCATCACCTGAAATCCGGCCGCGGTGGCCTGAGCCTTCACGGCTTCACCAATTTCGGCATCATCCAGCTCCGCCACCGAACGGCAGCGATTGCATATCAAAAACTGACCGGCATGTTCGACAAACGGGTCGACACAACCTACGTACGCGTTCATCGATTCGATGCGGTGAATCAACCCTTGTTCCAACAAAAAATCGAGCGCGCGATATACCGTGGGCGGGGCCGCTCGGCGCTGACGAGCGCGAAGCTGGTCCAGCAAATCGTAGGCCAATACCGGAGCGTGACGCGCCCAAACCAATTCCAACACCTGCCGCCGCAGTGGCGTCAGACGCGCGCCACGCTGTGCACACAGGGTGGCCGCCGTCGCCACTGCTTCGCGCCGGCAGCGTGCGTGATTGTGATCGTCGGATCGAAAATATTGGTCGTGCGCCGACGTCTGCATCGGGAACTCCTCCAAAATCGAAAATTAAACCTCCAATGTTATAATATAACATAACATGAATTCATCCATATCCCTCCAGTTCCTTCGCCGTACCGCCACTGCCATTACTATCATGGTTGCGGTGGCTCCGGCATTAGCGGCTCCGCCCGATGTCGCGGTGACGATCAAACCCGTGCACTCGCTGGTCGCGGCGGTTATGCACGGAGCGGGTGAGCCGTATTTGCTGCTCCCGGGCAGCGTGTCGCCGCACGACTATGCGCTACGGCCCTCGGACCTTCGCCATATCCGCAACGCCGATTTGCTCATCTGGGTCGGACCGGAACTCGAGACGTTCCTCCGCAAACTCGCCGCAGACACTCCGGTCGCAAAAATACTGACGTTGCAAACGTTGCCTGGTTTACGCCAATCGGAACCGCGGCGCGCCGGACTGTTCGCGGCGCCTCAGGGCAGCGAGGGCGGCGATAATCACCATGGTGACCCGCATATTTGGCTCGATATCGATAACGCAAAGATGATCGTGCAGGCCGTTGCGGATCGGCTCGGCAGTTTCGACCCGACCGAAGCGAGTCGTTACCGGCATAATGCCGAGCAAGTGAGTGCACGCCTCGACAGTTTGGATGCGGAGCTAGTAACTCGGTTGCAACCAGTACGACACACTCCCTATGTCGTGCTGCATGACGCTTACCAGTTATTCGAAAATCGCTATGGACTGTCTGCGGTGGGAGCTATTGCGGTGTCACCACAACAGCGCGCCGGGGCCAAACGTCTAAATCAGATTCGTAACGCGTTACAATCTGGCACTGCCGCGTGCGTATTCAGTGAACCGCAAATTCCGGCGAAAATCGTTGCGACCTTAAGCGCCGATACGGCTGTGCGAACCGGTGTACTTGACCCGCTGGGCACGCAAGTCGCCGCGGGGCCGAACGCGTATTTTGCGTTAATGAAGAATCTCGCAGGGGCGATAGTCGACTGTCTGCAGGACAACTAGACTGTATAGTCTATCGCTACGAATGGCGGCTTACGGCGGTATGGTGCACAATTACGTACGCAATGAGCAAACACCACCACAACGCACCGCTACCCGACACCGTATTACGGGTCAAAGCGCTCGAATCGCTCTTGATCGAAAAAGGGCTGGTCGACCCCGAGGCCTTGGACGAGTTGATCGATACCTACGAAACCAAGGTCGGGCCGCGTAACGGAGCCGCGGTCGTTGCGCGCGCTTGGTGCGACGACAACTATAAGCAACGCTTACTGACGGACGCATCCGCCGCAATCGGCGAGTTGGGGTTTAGCGGCCGCCAGGGGGAAGACATGGTGGTGCTGGAAAATACCCCCGACGTTCACAATATGGTGGTATGCACATTGTGCTCCTGCTATCCATGGCCGGTCTTGGGATTGCCGCCGGTATGGTATAAATCGGCACCCTATCGCGCTCGCGCCGTCATCGAACCACGCGCAGTGCTCGCCGAATTCGGCGTCACTCTCGATGACGATGTCGAAATTCGGGTCTGGGACAGCACCGCCGAAATTCGATACCTGGTATTACCGATGCGACCAACCGGCAGCGACGATCTCGACGAGCATGCATTGAGCGGACTGGTGACCCGCGACTCGATGATCGGCGTGGGCTTGCCGCAGGCTCCAGTGCAACAAAACCGATGAACGGCGCCCATGATCTTGGTGGCATGCACGGCTTCGGCCCGATCGATAACGAAGGCGACGAGCCGATCTTTCATGCCGACTGGGAACGACGCGCGTTCGCCATCACGCTCGCGATGGGTGCCTACGGTGCATGGAACTTAGACCAGTCCCGTTTCGCTCGCGAATGCAGCGATCCCGCGCACTATCTTTCTGGTAGCTACTACGAGCACTGGTTGGACGGTCTTGAGCGGCTGCTGATCGAATCTGGGTTACTCAGCGAGCAGGAAATCGCGGAGCGCGTGGCGGATCTCGCCACGCCAGCGGCGTAATGCCAGTGCTTACCGCCAAGCAGGTCGAGCCCGAATTACGGCGCGGCAGCAGTACCCGAATGGCGGTCGACGTCGATCCGCGTTTTCGGGTTGGTGACGAAGTCATAACTCGCAAAATGAATCCACGAGGGCACACCCGCCTGCCGCGTTACGCGAGAGGCCGGCGCGGGATCGTCGTGCGCGACCATGGCGTGTTCATATTCCCAGACCGGCATGCGGCAGACGGTCTGAAGACTCCGCAGCGTCTTTATAGCGTGCGCTTCTCGCACCACGAATTGTGGGGACCGAATCACGACCGGCCCGATGTAACTCGGGCCGGTTTTCCCCCAATTAATGCCTCGATATTTCTCGACCTGTTTGACGAGTATCTCGAATCGTTGTGATGAACGCACCGGACTTATCGCTACTCCCCGATATGCGACGCGACGACGCAGGCCCGGTGTTTGCGGAACCGTGGCAAGCCCAGGCGTTCGCCCTCGCAGTGCGACTATCGGAAAACGGGCATTTTACCTGGCCCGAATGGGCCGATTATCTAGCACACGAAATCGCGGCCGCGCGACGCGCCGGGACTCTCGACTTGGGCGATACCTATTATGAACATTGGCTACGGGCGCTTGAGCGGATCGTTACCGATAAACAAATACTGACGACGCGTGCGCTCGAAGAACGCAAGCGATGTTGGGATGAAGCGGCGCGACATACTGAGCACGGCAAGCCGATCGAGCTCGCCGACAATCAATAACACGATTCGCTTAATTGAATTTGTGCGATCGCTTGCCACGCCAACAATTATTTACCGTGACCGACTCCAATCTTCTCCTCGACGGCAGCGCACCAGCCACACCGCAGAGTATTATCGATTCCCTGACTGCCATTGGGGTCAAAAATCACACCCATAACCATGCTCCGGTATTCACCGTCGAAGAAGCAAAATCCCTGCGCGGAGAATTGCCCGGTGCCCACATCAAGAACTTGTTCCTGCGAAATAAGCGCGGCGGAATGTGGATCCTGACGTGCCTTGAGGACCGCACTTTAGACCTCAAAACATTCGCTGTTCGGCTCGGCAGCGGACGTTTGTCGTTCGGGAGTTCGCAACGATTGATGAGTTATTTAGGAGTCATTCCGGGCGCCGTCACGCCGCTCGCGGTCATCAACGATCGCAGCGGCGCGGTCAATGTAGTGCTTGACCGAGCACTCATGGATGCATCAACGATAAATGTGCATCCACTCACGAATTCGCAAACCACCGCTATAACTCCGGCTGGCTTGCTCGCGTTTCTCAACGCGGTGGATCACGCACCGACAATTATGGATCTCGACGACGATGGCTGATGCGCCATCGCTAATTCGATCGTAATCTAAGTCGGGAAATTTGAAGTAGTCCGGTTACAACTTGTCGGCTTTCGGCTTCGCCTTAGGCCGGTTACAGCGAACGCGAAAACTGGCAATTGAGGTTGGCGATCGGCGCCGTCCTGCTGCCGGCTTTCGGCTTCGCCTCTAGCCGGCCTACATGAGGCCAAACCCCGCGCACACGTTCCGACATCCTTCAGAGCTACCAACCAGTGTAGATATCCAGCCCGCGTTTTTTTATCTGCCCGCCGATAATGACCCGTTGAATTTCCGAAGTCCCTTCCCAGATTCGATCGACCCGTAAATCCCGGTATAGTCGCTCCACGGGATTGTCCCGCATATAGCCGCGCCCACCAAAAATCTGCACAGCGCGGTCCGCCACCCGGCCCGCCATCTCCGAACAAAACAACTTCAGTGCACTCGCGCGCGCGTGTACGAGTTTGCGCTCGAGCCCCGCATCGATATCGTGGGCGCTGCGATATAACAAGGTCTTGGCCGCCATAATTTCCGTCGCCATGTCCGCCAACATGAATTCAATTCCTTGATAGCTATTTATAGTCTGGCCAAATTGCTCGCGCCCCGCGGCGTACTGATTGGCGAGTTCTGCGCAACGTGTCGCCGCGCCGACGCAATGCGCGGCAATCTGCAAGCGCGCCTCGACGAACCAATCCTTTGTCAACTCAAGACCCTGGCCTACCCCACCCAGTACCGCATCTGCCCGAACTCGCAAGTCGGAAAAACGCAGCTCGGCGTGATCGAACGCGTATGTATGCATGAATTTTGGCGACCGTAGATGCTCGATTGCTTCACAGTCTTTATCGACAAGGAACAGCGTGGGCTTATTTACATCGCCGTCCACCAACACATGCAGAATGATGAAATCGCTTGCGTTGAACGAGGTCACAAACCATTTCTCGCCATTGATTACATATCCATCGCCATCCAATACGGCGGTGCTGCGGACCCGGCCCGTGTCGGAACCAGCGCCAGGCTCGGTAATCGCATAACACCCGCGGCGCTCACCGCGGCAGCTCGCATGCAGGTAATGAGCTATCTGCGCGTCCGTTCCGTGGCGAAGACAATTCGCCGGCTGCCACACCGCGCTCCATAATCCGCAAGTTGCCCGACCCAGTTGCTCATTGATCAACGTTTGTTCGAGGATACTGCAACCCTGGCCGGCGTCATCGACACGGTGATTGATGGCATTTAATTTCCACTCGCGAACCTTGCCCAGTAACGTTGCTCGTTCTGAATCCGGCAACCCGCCGTGTTCTTCCACGCCAATCTCCATCGGCTGCAGCACTTGCTCGCAAAAATCCCGCGCCCGCGATTGCCACTCAAGT
>JAOTWM010000006.1 GCA_029862885.1 Gammaproteobacteria bacterium | reverse complement strand
AGCGTTAGATCCATCGTCTATTCCTAGTCTTTTCCCAGCACCACTACGCGTTAGCCTCGGCCCGAGGTACAACAACCGCATCAACCGCGATAACGCGATCCGGAAACACCAATAATGGGTTGACGTCGATCTCGCCGAGCACATCGCGCAATGCTATGGCCAATTGCGATAGGTTCACGATTGCGCGCGCCAACCCGACCGTATCCAGCGCCGCGCCACCGCGTATACCATCAAGCAGAGATTTGATCCGTAATGTGCCGATGAGCCGAAGTGCCTCATCGAGTCCAACCGGCGCGAGTGCGTAGGCCCGTTCGTCGAGGACTTCGATCAATCGGCCTCCGGCCGCGAGCATGATATACGGACCGAACTGCGGGTCATTGACCACTCCCAACGCGATCTCTGCTCCACCGGACAGCATTGGCGCAATCAAAACCTCAGCGCCGAGTCGCGCATTCAAATCGTCGTAAGCCTCCAGCAATTCTTTTTCGCAACGCAGATCCAATGCCACGCCTGCGACATCGGACTTGTGGACAATCCCTCGTACCGCGGTCTTCGCTACTAGCGGGCACCCAAACTCTGTCGCTGCTTCGAGAGCTGCGCCGCGGTTCGACACCAAACGACATGACACGATTTCGATATCGAAATCCGCCAGCATCGCCATCGCATCGTACTCGCCCAGCACTTCGCCATCAGCCAATCGCCTCTGCCACTGAGCCGTTTGCTCCGACACCCTACTTTTAGTCCAAGCACGGACTCCCCACTCGTTTTGAAAATCGCGAAATGCGAACAAATGTTTAATCGCGCATAACCCTGGTTCCGTACCGCGCAACACCGGAATGCCCGCCGTGTAGAGCGCCCGGATTGGCATGCTGTCTTTTATCCCGGCGTAATTGGACACCAGTGCCACGGGTTTGTCCGTAGCCATGGCTACGGTCTTTAGCACCTCGACGATTCGTTTGTGGTGATAATGGTGGTCGCGCGGATTGGTGACGAGAATACCCGCACCGCTATGGTCGTCATCCAACAGCGCGGCCAAGCAACGTTCAAATATTTCCTGGGCATTATGCCCCGTACCCCATGCGTCGAGTGGGTTCACAGCCGCCAAACCCGGATCGAGCCACCTCGACAATATCGACTTCGTGTGTTCGCTGAGCGGCGCGATCGGCACACCTATATCGGCGGCCAAATCGATAAGCACCTCACATTCACCGCCCGAGTCGTGAATGCTGACCAATCCGCCGGGCGCCGCAGTGCGTCCCGCCGAAAATAACATCAACGTCGCCGCCATTTCATCGATACTGCGAACCCGAAGCACACCGTACTTCCTAAATAATGCGGAATACGCCGCATCACTACCAGCCATCGCGCCGGTATGAGTCTGCGCCATCGCAGCGCTTTGCGCGGTACGCCCGGTTTTCAGAATCACAACCGGAATTTGGCGATCGGCCGCACGCCGTAAACAGTCCTGAAACAACACGGGATCGCGCAACGCCTCGAGAAACAGCCCGACGACCGCCGTTTCGTCTTGGTGTAATGCCCAATCGAAGTAATCGCTCGCGGTCGTGACCAATTCCGCGCCGGTCGATACACACAGATTGAACCGTAATTGCGGCTCGTTAAACGGCAACACGCCGAACACCGATCCTGATTGCGCGATCCACGTAACCCGGCCTGGCTCTAAATTCATCGGCGCCGGAAACACACCGATATTCAAACCCACTATCGGGTTGATAAATCCCATGCCGTTACCACCGCACAATGCGAGGCCCGCGTCGGCGGCGATAGCCGCCAAGCGGGCGGTCAGCGGCGGCTCAGTATCGATCTCCAAGATGCAGCTTGCGAAGATCGTTGCGGCGCGCGCGCCGTGCTCGACACAATTCGACAGCGCCGCTTCCAAGTGTGCATTGGCAACGGCAATAACAACATGGTCGACCGTTTCCGGCAGCTCCTGCAAAGACGGGTAGCAACGCTCTCCGGCGACTTGATCGTAGCGTGGATTGACGGGGTAAATTCGACCTGAATAGGGGCCCCCCAATGCCAGGCGTAACATATCGTTTCCCGGCGAATCGGGGCGTTGCGACGCACCCACGAGTGCAATGCTGGCCGGGGTCAGCAGCGGATCCAGAGTGTGCGATTCCAATGCATCGTTCGGCGCGGATTCCGAAACGGGATTACTCATTTGTTGTTATGCTCACGACGGCATTCGAATTAGTAGCTCGAATTATGCGCCGTTTGTGAAACCCTGCGTTGCGTTATTCGTTTGATTGTCAAACCAGCCCGCGATTGATGAAATATCCCGGCTACGAATCTTCCAAATAACGTTTAAGGTTAGCGAGCCCGGCTTCATAATCCGGGCCAATCATGCCGTCGAAAAACAGCCCGAGATAGCGGCCAAGCAAGTCATAGCCAAACGCCGTATCGAGCTGCCACGTCACCCGGCTACCATTCGGCACTGGCGCGATGTCGAATACTGAAGTCGCAGTACCTTGTCCGCCAAAATCCAAATGTACGGTGATCGAGCGCCCCGGTTGCGTAGCGATGATTTCCTGACTCCCGGATCCCACCTCAGGCACCTCGCTATTCCAGATAAACTTCGCGCCGACGCCCGTCGCCGGCCCCTGTGTCCGATAGTCGGCGTCGGGATCCTTGCCAAACCACGGTGACCAGCGGTTAAAGTGTTTATAATCATTAAGCACCGCGAAGACCTTATCGGGGGGCGCGGCCACCGTAACGGATCGTTCCACATGAACGCTGGACGGCAGTAAAACTCCCACTGCAATCGCCGCAATTATCAGGCCAAATAATACCAGCAGGGTTTTCTTTACGAAGCGCATCGACCGCAACCCGTCACAATAAACTCTACATTAGCGGCTTGGCCGGTATTGTTTGAGCGCGGCCGCGATAACACCATCAGCTTAGCCAGACCGTGAGTGCGACCGCCAGTACGACCAAAACAAGTATCGCAGCAAACGAATAACGTAAGACAGGATCGGACTTACGCGGGATCATTTTGATGACGCTCGAATCGATGAGAAATCGGCAACGCGCGCCCACCACTAAAACAACTATTCGCAGCGGAACCAGTAGTTAATCACGACTGCGACCCGGTGGCGATATCGGCATTGGAAATGGCGTTACCGTGCTGCTTTTATCGCCGGTCGCCGGGAGGATTTTATTGGCGCCTTCCTTGTCGACCTCATCAATACGCACCACTGCGTGTAACGGAATATATGTACGTTTGACTCCTGCGAATTCCGTCTTGAGTTGTTCCTCGGCCGGATCCACCACGAGTTTAGTCCGTTCACCGAAAATAAGATCGCTGACTTCGACAAACGCATACATCTCGTCCTGGGTCACTTTGCGAGCGTACAGCTCATAAACCTTGCCTTGGTTATGAAAGACGATTCGATAAATACGTTTTTGAGCCATGACTAAGCGTTTTCTCTCCGTAGTCGACCGGCGACGTTCAGGGCCAGCCGTACATTATAAGTGTGTTTCACTCCTATACGGAATGGGGTCGCTCATGTATTTTCCAATTCAATTTCTCTCGGATTCGCTCGCATCGGAGCGAATAGTGGCTCGGTTCACCAAGTCGAGCCCACCCGGTAAAATGGCCCGCCAGACTAAATTTCACTCGCGGATATATCGATCGACCCCATGAACCTTGCATCCCGACGATACTGGATATTTGACATGGACGGCACCCTGACCCACCCGATCCACAATTTCGAGGCGATTCGAGCGGAGATCGGCGTTCCCGAGGGGCGCCCCATCCTCGAATACCTCGATACGCTACCCACCGAAACGGCGGACCCACTTCACACGAAACTACATGCGATTGAACTCGACCTCGCAAGTCAAGCGACTCGGCCCGACGGTGCTCTCGAATTGCTAGTGAACTTGCGCCAGCGCGGCGCGCAACTCGGTATCGTAACCCGCAACAGCCGGGACATCGCATATCAGACGCTGGAGGCTTGTGGGTTGGACGGGATTTTTGCGGCCAACGCCGTAATCGGTCGCGAACAGGCCGATCCAAAACCCCAGCCCGACGGCATCCACCTATTGCTGCGCAATTGGGGTGCAGAGCCAAACGAAGCGGTTATGGTGGGCGACTTCCTATACGACTTGCAGGCCGGCCGGGCCGCTGGCACCGCGACGGTCTACGTGGATTCGAGCGGTGAGTTTCCGTGGGCGAGCTATGCCGACCGCATCGTTGAACAGCTGGATTGGTTGCTGGCAGATTTGGTCTGATAATCCTCGGCAACATCCACAATAAGGCGAAACGGTGATACTGAAGCACCGACAACATTGCGCATGGCTAATGGCCGTTGTGTTGCTGTGGCCGGGATATACGCTTGGCGATGGCGACCCACGGGCCGAATTACTGGAAATTCTGCAGCGCTTTAACATTGATCGACAAGCCGTCGGTTTGTATATCGAACCGCTCGATGGTGGTAACGCGGTCGAGCATCATGCCGACCAGCCGCGACACCCGGCTTCGGTCATTAAACTCCTCACGACCCTGGTCGCGCTTGAAGTACTTGGGCCTACTTACACTTGGCGCACCGATATCTATGGCTCCACGCCGACCGCGAACGGAACCGTCGACGGCGACTTAGTATTACGAGGCGGTGGCGATCCGTTTTTGGTGACCGAGCAATTTTGGAAGTTGCTGAAAGGATTGCGGGATCGGGGCGTACGTCATGTTAACGGCGACCTGATCATAGACGATTCATTGTTTGCCAGCACCGCGTCCGACCGTGGCGCGTTCGACGGGAAACCCTATCGCGCTTATAACGTACCGCCCTACGCGTTGCTGGTGAACTTTGGCGTCACCCGATTCGTCATTCGACCACAGCCCGCGGCAAATACAATTCACGTATTTGCCGATCCGCCAGCGACAAATCTTGTCGTCGATAACCGAATGACTCTTCAATCAAGCGGCTGCCCACGCCCGGCGCTGCGGGTCCAGCATACATCCGAAGTTACTACCGTCACGTTGACGGGCTCGTACGCGTTGACGTGCCGAGAATTTAGTCTTTATCGATCGGTCATGCCACACCCGGAATATGTAACCGGTGTATTCAAGGCACTATGGCGTGATCTGGATGGCACCCATGCTGGCGGCGTACGCATAGAGCCGAACAAACCAGAGCAAGACTTGCTACATGGCCACGAGTCGCAAACACTCGCCGAATCGATTCGCCACGTTAACAAATTCAGCAACAACGTGATGGCGCAACAACTCTTATTGACCCTCGCAGTAAACCGTTTCGGGACACCGGGTACGACCGCCAATGGCATCGCCGCGCTGCACGAATGGCTGGCAACGAGCGAATTACGCATGCCCGAATTGGTAATCGATAATGGCGCAGGCCTGTCCCGGGCCACTCGCATCTCGCCGCGCAGTCTGGGACGCATTCTGGCGGCCGGCATGCGCAGCACCTACCAACCCGAATTCGTCGCGTCGCTGCCGTTATTAGCGGCCGATGGCGCACTGACCAAGCGCTTGCCGAACGCTGCGGTCAACGGTCGAATCCGCGTCAAAACCGGACTCGTGGATCATGTCCGCTCACTAGCGGGATATGTCACCGCACGCAGCGGTCATCGGTTTATCGTTGTACTGATGTTGAACCAACACAATATTCATCGTTCCCGCGGGGCGCAAGCACAGGATGCGGTGCTAAAGTGGTTGCTAGAACAATAAAAGAACAGAAAGACAAGAGATAAGGGGCAGACTTTTCTTGCCATACGCTACGATGAGGTAAATCCGGCAAAAATAAATTTGCCCGCGTTTCCCCTCAGCTAGTCAAAACCAGAATGCTGAACCTGCATTAAACCGGTATCCATCTCACGCCTTCCAGCAGCAGCCGAATAATGCCGCTTACCAGTAATGCTACACCCACGGACAGGGCGATGGAGAAAAGCGCGTCTCTGCGTCCAATGGTTTTGAGCATAACAGCGAAGGTGGATATGCAGGGGACGTAGAAAGTCAGGAAAATTAGAAAAGTCATGATCTGCACCCAGTCGAGGTACGTGCCGATTTCGAAACTGCCCAGCGCCTGGTAGACCATCAACAGGGAAAGTTCCTTGCGCAATACACCAAACAATATCGGCACTCCCAGCGCCACCGGCAGGCCTAACCACCAGCTGGTGATAGGCGTAAACAGGGTGTTAATCAGGTTGTCGGCGCCAATATAACCGAGCAACGCCAGCACGATGCTGCCTCCAACCAGTAACGGTGTGACGATGGACAGGATATCGCTGGTGCGATTCCAGGTTTGACTGACGATCGAGCGGGCGGCGGGCATGGCAAAGTGCGGGATTTCTAAAACCTGTCCGGGGCCGGTTTCAGGATAACGCCGTGTGAGCAGGCGCCCGAGTAGGGCAATCACGATCATGGTGAGCAAAAACACCGCGAACACGCCCAGGCCGCCGAGATATTTTCCGCCGATGGCAAGAATGATGGCCGAGCGTGCCGAGCAGGGTACAAAGGTAATCAGCAACGACGCGACGATGCGATCACGCCCGCTGGCCACCGCCGCCGCGCAGGATATGGCCGGCACATTGCAGCCCAGACCCAGCAGAAACGACAGCGCAACACCGCCGTGTAAACCGATTTTGTGGAATCCCCGGTCCACTACGAACGCAATGCGCTGCATGATGCCGGCTTCCTCCAGCCACACCAGTAACAGCACCAGCGGGATCATGTAGGGCACAACGATACCGACCAGGCCGATCAGCCCATCCGCCACGGCACGACCCACGATCCCGCTGACGGTCTGCGGCTGCCAGTCGGATATCGCGTTGATGAGTTTTGCCGCGGTAATGCTATCCAGGTAAACGCTGCCCTCGAACACGACTAACAATACCAAAGCGAACACCGCCAGGCTGCCCAGCAGACCCCAACGCGGGTGCAGAAACAGCTCGTCCAGCCAGTAGCGCCAGCCGCGGCCTTGCAGTGGCGGACCAAGGCGGCTGACGGCCTCAAACAGGGTCGCCACGCGGTGGTGCCGGTCGGCGTGCAGCTCTTCTTCCAGTGGGCGCGGTAATGTTTGTTCAGCCGCGGTGCGAAGTCGCAAAATCTCGGGCAGCCGTTCCGGGAAATGCTGTGCCAGTTCATCCATAAAATAGCCGTCGTTTGCGGCCACCTGCATCACCAAAAAGGAGTAAGGCACGCAGAAAGCTTTCTGTAATTCAGGATCGTGCAACGATTTATTTAGGGGCTTCAGCGCTTTAACAATATGTTCACTGGGCCGTTGGGGGTGCGGGTATTCACCCTCACGCACGGCGTCCGCCGCTGCGGTGAACAACTCCGATATGCCATGGCCCATCAGCGCCACCGTCGGCACCACTCGTATACCCAGTTTCTCACTCAAGGTTCTGCTGTTGATGTGTATGCCCTTTGCCCGGGCCTCATCCATCATATTTAACGCCAGCACCATGGGCTTGCCGATTTGACTGAGCTCAATGGTGAGTTCCAGATGCCGCTCCAGCGCAGTAGCATCCACAACCTGGATGATGACATCGGGCGACGCAAACGGTGCCGGTGGTGCGCTGTGTTCGTGCGCCGACACTAGTGGCAATTTGTCGCCCCACAACAGGTACTGCAAGGCAACCAGGTCTTCTCGCGGTAAGTTGTTGAGGGACTGGATACTGGGAAGAGACACCAGTCGGGCTTCATCGAATCCGATCTGGACCGGGCATTCCTGGTAAGTACGGTAGGTTCCTGTCAGTTCTCCGGTCCGTATAGAAGTTGCAGACACGGCCTGAAATAGCGTGCTCTTACCACTGTTGGGCATGCCTACTAGGGCCAGGCGCAAATGCTTCTTGCCTCGAAACAACGGGGTCGAGAGTGGAACCTCGAATTGAGAGCTGATGTGCTGCTTCTTCATTCAGCTTATTGTTCCTGAAAATTCTTTATTAGTACAAAGAAATCGATAGTGTCTGACCCACAATTGCCCCACGAATGACTCCTCGGGCGACCAGGAGAAAAACTGCTACCGGCTTTGGCTGCCACCATTAGTTGTTAGCCTAGTGCGTATAACGAAAGCTTCAACTCCGACTTTCGCACAACCCGACTGGACCGGTGGCGTGCCCCCTCGGAATTAGACCGTTTGTTATGTTAGGTTTTTCGAACGAGGAGGAACCTATGAAAGGCAATCGATTTAGTGAAGAGAGGATCATTGGGATATTACAGGAGGCGGAAACGGGGGCACAGGTCCAGAAGGATAGTAATGAACATACTCGGATGCCTCGGGGAAGTTAAGGCACACAAACCCGAAGCAAGTAAACTTGCCAACTTCTAGACCCTGTAAATAAATCTGTGTAACTGCTTGGAATTAACTGGATTTGCCCGGGATTTATCTTATTCCTTGCGTATATTCGTACCTAAGGGGTCCCGCAATTCCGTATTGCCGTAGCGGAGATCTCAACTTTGATCTTAGGATCAACAAACCCAGTACACACACCTGCATTAACCGGCCGCACATCTTTGAGCCACTCATTCAGCGCAGCTCCTATGGCGTCCCAGTCACCTTGATTGGCGTAGTATGTAACGATCTGAACAACATCCGCCAGGGATGATCCTGCGTCCTCTAGAGCACGTTGGATATTACGGAAAGCCTGATGGGTCTGCTCGGCAGGATCATCCGAGACCGTATGGGTCTCGTAGTCAAAGCCAACTGTGCCAGATACAAATACCATTTCTCCCACCGCTACTGCCCGCGAATAACCATATAATTCCTCGAACCTGGATCCGGAAGAGATGTTTTGACGTTTCATAAACACTGTCTCCTTAGCTGATTAAAATGTTCAAAAAGGAATATATCCTCTAGAATTCAGGTTCGACGTAGTGATCGGCGATATAGTAAAAGGAAAGGGAGTTCGCCGGACAGTTTAGCTATGGAACCTCTGCATTATTATCGATGCCACTGGCTTGCCCGTCTACCTACGCACGATGCAGATTAGTTAAGTAACCGATCCCCCGCAATTCGAATGTAGTTTCGAGTCCAGTAAAATCGTTGAATATCTTATATCTAGCCGGTCTGATATTGCCGATGATTCGTCTACTCGAAGAGATTGAAGGTGAAATCCTGAATATGATTTTCATAAATCTTCTGACCGCATGTTTGAAATTTTGACCATGGGTCAGTCGCAGAGCTGGAACAACAAACTTTGATTGTAGAAGAAATCCAGGACATCGTGACGTGGTTCTCCGATGCCAGCTTTCGTTTACGAATCTAGCTAATCCTAGCGGTGTCACTTGACGTCAATCGGATGGTGGCCAGCCGATAATCGAATCTTGAGGTCTTATCGACGATTCGGCCGAGCAAAAGCGTCTGCTATACTACGATTTGTGTCTTTTGGGTGTCATCTCCGGTTTTTATCGCGCGCTGAAAGTCATTGCAGCGTGCGTGGTACCAGAGTTGATGTCGTAAACTAGAAACCTATCCGAATCACTGCTCATCGAACCCGGCACTAACTCGAACAGTAGTAGTCAAGACACCACGGCATTACCGTCTTCAGGAGGACGCGCTATTGTAGCGGTCGCGACAATTTCGGTAGCGGGTGCGGGGCTGCTGTTGTGGTGCTTACATTGGGGCGTTGGAATCTCCCCTGACTCGTCTACCTATTTGGCAGGCGCAAATAATCTTATACGAGGGTATGGACTCGCGATCGAGACGAACCCTGGTCACTTCAATCCTATCACTCATTATCCGCCGCTATACCCACTAATTGTGGCCGCAGTGCTGGCTATCGGAGGCGCGTCGGTAACAGCCCTTAAAATACTTAATGCCGTTATTTTCGGACTCAATATTTTTGTAGTAGGCATCACACTAATCCGAATTACCGGTGGAACGATCTGGCCGGCCGTGCTTGGTAGCACCGTGACGATGATCTGCTTTGACATGCTGTTTCAGCACTCTTGGCTGCTCACCGACGCCCTGTTCGTTTTGTTAGTGATAATTAGTCTCGTCTGCTTGGATCGGTTTGTGCGCAATCGATTGCGCAGCTACTTCCTCGCCGCTGTAGTTCTAACCGGCTTGGCTTGCCTGACCCGTTACGCCGGGCTTGGAATTTTGCTGGCCCAGGCAGTCTTCTTAATGTTTTTCGATCGGGCAAATCCGTTCTTCGCGCGCGTCGTTCGTGCGACGATATTGTGCGTGGGCTCGTTGTTGCCACTCGCACTCTGGTTACTACGAAATTTCCTGTTGGAGAGCGATCTAACGGACCGACCTCTGGCGGTTCACATAATCAGTTGGCAGCATGTGAACATGGCGCTCCCAGTACTCGCCAAATGGCTGCTCCCCGGATTCCTGGGTTTGATTCTGTTGTATTCACTACGTAACTCTTTCAGAGCACGGTCGCAGCTGGATGATTTTTCGGTGGGTTCACTCGAAACGCTCCTTTTACTCTATATGGTTTCATATTCGACGTTTCTCTTGTTCACGATTACATTCGTGGATGCTCACACCCCTCTAAATGGCCGAATACTACTTAGCCTTTTTCCCTGTGCAGTGATTGTGTTTGTGAGTCTCGGCAATAAGATATGCCAACCGATTTCCACCCGACTCAGCTGCCGCGCTTTAATAGGCCTCATTTTTCTCGGCACGAGCGTCACTTACGGCAAAGAAAGCCTGGAATTCGTGCGCTACGCGCACGAAAACGGATTGGGCTATGCGAGTCGTCAGTGGATTAGCTCGCCGACAATGGCCACGCTCCATTCCTATCGCGAACCGATTCGCGTTTATAGCAACGGCACTGACGTGGTACGGGTGTTGACGAGACATCACGCGTTCCCGATTCCACGCCTTGTGAACCCAACATCGCGACGATCCAATCCGAACTTTGAGCAACAGCTACTCAATATGAAACGGACGCTCAAATCTCAACCCAGCGTTCTGGTATGGTTTCGCGAGCTCGAGTCAAGGCGCTGGTATCTTCCCTCTGAATCCGAATTGATTGATACGCTCGAGTTGCGCGTAGTTCGGAAGTTACAGGATGGGACGGTCTATCGTTTGATCGGCGATACTAACTGATCGGCAGTCTAATTATTTCATTAGCTGGCGCGCTCATTTCAGGCCTCCAAAACTTGTTTTTCATTCTCGATAATACGGCGAACTCGACTGAGTTCGACGAGGCGTACATTTTCCCAAAATCGTTATTGCCCCCAACACCTTCATCTTTTTTAACAATAACTCCAGGACATCCACCGCCTCACACGACGGTGGATAGCGTTAGGGGAAATTTTGGCTGGTCGACTCCAGAAGATAATCGCATTATCAATCGTAGAACGCGTTCACGGCCGCTGCCACGGATTCCGCATGGTCGAGATGCAGGTGATGCCCGCCGGGTAGATCGACGATTTCAATCCCCGTTACCGCAGCGCATCGAGTTGCGAATTTTTCTTGATTGAATATCGCGCTGTGATTGCCACGCACTAAGAGCGTGGGAACGGTGATGCGCTGCAGAAATGCTCTGACTTGTGACTCCGTGAAATACAACAGCGAGCCCATTCGTAGCTGTGGATCGGTGCGCCAAGTGTAGCCTTTGTCAATCTCACGCAGGTTACGCTCCACCAACGCTTGCACCGATTCCGGTTGCATGTCGCTGACTGCGTGCCGAATTTTTACAGCAGCATCGATAGTGGGATAATGCGGTGGTGATTTGCGGCGGCTGGCGCGGCGTTTGTTCAATGCTTGTAACAAGCGCTCGGGCGCCGCGTGGTCGGGCGCGACCGACGGGCCAAGTCCTTCGATCAACGCCAGTTTCTCGACACGCTCGGCCAGCATCGGCGCGGCAATGCACGCGATGCCGGCGCCCAACGAATGTCCGAGAAAAGAAAACCGGTCCCATCCGAGCGTGTCGGCCGCCTCGACGACAATCGCAACATAGTCGACGAAGTGATAAGCATCGCCAGGGGGACGGTGATCGGAGTGACCGTGACCGGGCAGATCCAAAGCGACAAGCTCGACGTTGCGAAGTAGCGGTGCGAGATTTTTGAAGCTTGCAGCGTTATCGAGCCAACCGTGCAGCGCAAGCACACGGCGCCCGCCCGCGCCAAATCGTAAACCGCGTAGCGTTAGATGTCGCATGGCAATTTCGAACTCTCTGGTCTCGGGATTGGTGGTCACGGTTGCTCCACTGTTAGAAAATTGTAAGTTGCTCATCCACGATGTCGTCAAAATTAGCGCCAACAAACTGTAATACGCTGTCGGCAACCGGCCGCAACTGTCGCTCTCGATAGTGTTCGTAGTCAATGGCCGATACGCGATTATCGATCGGCTCCGGGCCTTGCTGGGTAATCACATAGCGCACGGTGCGGCCGGGATTTTTCTGTTTGCGCGCGGCTTGTACATGCGGCGGCACGTTGCGTTTATAGGCGTCCAACGGCCGGCGAATACGCTTACGGTATACGAGCTTGTCGTCCAGCGCGCCGGACATCAACTCAGTGACGGTCTGTTTCACGAAATCGTGAAATGGCTCCGAGAAGAAAACCCGGCGGTACAGCTCGCGTTGAAACTCCTTCGCCAACGGCGTCCAGTCAGTGCGCACCGACTCCAGGCCTTTAAACACCAACTCGAATTCGTTGTGACCATTGCGGACATAGCCCGCATAGCGTTTCTTGCTGCCCTTGTCGGTGCCGCGTATCGTCGGCATTAGAAACCGAATAAACAACGTTTCGAATTCAATTTCGAGATGGCTTTGAATACCAAAGCGTCGCTCCAATTCCTGCTTCCACCAATCGTTTAACAATCCCGCCAAACGCAGTCCAGTATCCCGGGCGAACGTTTCCGAGCATTGCGCCCCAATGTGCACAAACAACGAGTCAGTGTCGCCGTAGATAACCTCAAATCCCTCATGTTCTATCTGTTCGCGGCTCTGCAAAATAATTTCGTGGCCACGCCGAGTGATGCTGCTCGCGAGTCGCGAATCGTAGAATCGGCAACCAGTCGTGCCCAGCACGCCATAAAACGAATTCATGATAATTTTTATGGCCTGCGACAACGGGGCATCGTGTTGCGCTTTGGCCTGGTCGCGGGAATGCCACAGCGACTCGATGAGTTCCGGCAAAATTGCCGGCCCGCGCGCGAACTCCGCGCCCTCGTAGCCCGGTAGCGAATCGGTGCCGGGTTGCGCGAGCCCGAGCGGATCGATATTAAAGGTACGGATGATGCTGGGATACAGGCTTTTGAAATCCAATACCAGCACATGGTCGTAGAGTCCTGGCCGCGAATTCATCACATACCCGCCCGGACTGCCGACGCCCGATTCGGTGCTGCCCACATCGGGCGCCACAAAGCCTTTGCGATGCAACCTCGGCAAATACAGATTATCGAACGCTGCGACCGAGCCGCCGTGGCGGTCCAACGCTAAGCCAGTCAGCCGCGCACGCTGCATCGCGAACTCGACGAGGCCAGTCTTGGCGAATATTTCCCGGACCAATCGACAATCTTCGATGTTGTAGGTCGCGAGTTCGACCTTATCGGTTTCATATAATCGAATCACCTCATCGATGCGATTGTGATCGGGGCCGATCAGCTTGCCGCGCCCCAGCAGCTCGCGCGCGACGGCCTCGAGGCTAAAACTGTCGAACGACCAAAACGCGGCCCGCAGCGTGTCGATACCGTCCAGCACCACCCGACCGGGAATGCGTGCGATCGTCATCTGGTCTTCGTTCTGCGGCGCCAATAGCGTCGCTTGCGCGCCGCCACGGCCTAGCTGCAACGGCACCCGCAGTGCACTCGCGCGGCGCGCGAGGAACGCCAGATCGAAGTTGACGACATTCCAGCCAGTGATGAGATCGGGGTCGTGATGTTGCATCCACGCACACAGCGCTCGCAGTAAAGCGGCCTCGTCTTCGAGGTAATCGATGATCTTGTCCGCAGCCGCGGGGTTCGCATGCGCGCCCACCCGCGAACTGGGTGGCCCCAACACAAATACGCGCTCGTTTTTGTCGCCGGATACCGCAATCGACAACAGCGTATCGGAATGAACGTCGATTTCAATATCCAATGCGACACCGCGTAACGCAATCGTATAGTCGCACGCAGCGATGGTGGGGTTTACATACTCCCGCCAACCGTCGTGCTGAATCGCCTCGCCGCGCACTTCGAATGTCGCGCCGATGAATCGCTCCATCAAATACCGATCGACGGGCTTTAGATCGGATTCGTATACCCGAATACCGTTTTGCGCCAAGCTCTGCCGTAGCCGTGGCATATCACGTTGCGCAGCGACGTACAATGCATCCACCGCATCGCCTTGCAGCGTCGCGAGGGCAGTCGATTTACGTCGCCACGAAATCGGGGCTAACCAGTTGTAATCGATGACCGCGGCGCTTGGCACAAAACACACCGCATCTTGGCGGGTTATGCGCAAACATACCGGGCCGGTGTCAGTCGCCCCCCATAGCTCGATGCCGATACCCTGCGGCGTGTCACGCCAGTCCCGGGTCAACAAAAACCCTTGTACCGCATCGTTCAACGTTGGATATCACCAACCGCAGATGACCTAACGCGTTTGAGTTCGGCTCGTTTAGACCGCAGGTGAAATCGACACGCCAATAGCGATGCGGCCACAACCGCGGCCGCGGCGACCGCGCCCATAAGAGCGGCGGCGCCGCCATTTCTGTCCACGCCGAACCAATACGCAAGCGGTACCATCACCAGCCAGAACGACACCAGCAGTATTCCCGTCGCGGGCCAAACATCCGCCATACCCCGTAACCCACCTACCAATACGGCCTGCAATCCATCTGGAATCAACGCCAACCCAGCTACTGCGATCGTCGGCGTTGCCACAGCGATGACCAGCGGGTCTACCGAAAATAATCGCGCCAGAAATTCGGCGAATGCCACAAACGTTACAGCGAAAATCGACAGCACTGCCAACGCTAAAATCACGGCTACCCATCCGGCGGCTGCGACTTGCCGGCTATCATGGCGTGCTGCGGCATTAGCGACACGCACGCTGGCGGCGGTTCCAAAACCGAGCGCCACCATAAATATCATCGCCACCAAGTTTAACGCGATGGCAAAAGCCGAAACCGCGACCGAACCCAACAACCCGGCGAACAATACGACTGTCGAAAACGCACTCGATTCCAAGCCATGGCCCAACGCCATGGGATAGCCGAGTCGACGCAGTCGCTTACCCAACTCACGGCCGTCATTAAAGGGCAGATTGATTCCATAGTGGTGGCGATCGATTCGCGCGAGTACATACACCAACACGACGACGAACAATAACCATCGCACTATCGCGGTTGCCAACGCCGCACCGTCCGCGCCCATCGCCGCAAACCCTCCGTTGCCGTAGATAAACATCCAGTTGAGGCCAACGTTCACCACATTTCCAACGATCATCGCCATCATCCCGGGCAATGGTCTATGTAAGCCTTCGAGGAAACCGATCGTGGCGATATACAACAACATTCCAGGCAATCCCCAGCCCAACACAATCAATACGCTGGCCGCGCCTTCTGCGAGATCGCTCGATTGTCCCGTGGACAACAAGAACCATTCTCCGAATTGGCAGATGCCGACCAATACGACACCGTAAATAAGCGCATGCATCATCCCGACACACCAAACCGCACCACAGTGACCGGCATCACCGCGTCCGTCGGCCTGGGCAGTGAGAATCACGACCCCCAACAATAACCCGATACCTACCAGTAACAGCGGTACTTGCGGCGCACCGGCCAACCCGTAATAGGCCAACTCCGAACCGCCCACTTGCCCCACCATGGCAGAATCGACGACGACCAGAAGCAATGCGCCCAACCGCGCGAACATCACCGGTACCGCCAGTCGCAGCGTCGGTCGAACGTGCGGTCTCCAAGCTGTCAAATCCACGCTCCAGGTCATCGTGATTCGCTAAAAAGCGGAGGGAAAACAGTGAGATGTAGCGGAACGTCACACCAACGACGCTGCGGCTAGCCGATATCACCAACAACTGTCAAGTTTGACAGAGCAATAGTACGCTGCGCTACTATAAATAGCGGTCGCGGACTCACTTTCGGTTTCTTGCCGCCAACGGTGGCGATATCTCGGGTTGCACGTAGCTGCGGGCCGACCAAATGATGATCGGTGACGACCGAATCCACGTAATTACGAATGGCCGTGCCAGTCGCGTCGCGGCGCCGGTCACAGATTGAGTTCTTAATAACGTCGATTTTAGGCGACAACTGAAACAACAGATGTTGAGGCGGGCACAATGACAAACGAACAGAACAACGTGCAAGAACAAGATGAACCGCAGCACTATGTCACGCTGCACGACAATATGACCGGTCAATCCTACGAGCTTCCGGTGATGTCTGGCACCGAAGGACCGCGCGCGATCGATATGCGCCGTCTCTATGCCGAAACCGGGATGTTCACTTATGACCCGGGGTTTACCTCAACCGCCGCTTGCGAATCGGATATCACCTTCATCGATGGCGAAAAAGGCATACTGCGGCACCGCGGTTATGCTATCGATGAACTCGCCGAGCACAGCGATTATATGGATGTGTGTTTTCTGCTGCTGCACGGCGAGTTACCGTCTCCCGAGGAACGCGCCGATTTTGTGCAATCGATCATGTACCACACGATGTTGCACGATCAACTCAGCATGTTCTATCGCGGCTTCACCCGCAGCGCCCACCCAATGGCCATCATGGTAGGGGTGGTGGGTGCACTGTCGGCGTTTTATCATGACAGCACCGACATCAACGACCCAATGCAGCGCATGACGGCAGCACACCGATTGATCGCAAAGATGCCGACCATCGGTGCCTACGCCTATAAATACTCGCTCGGCCAGCCGTTTATATTTCCCAGCAACGAATTGTCGTTTTCGGAAAATCTGCTGAAGATGATGTTCGCGGCACCGACCGAAGAGTACGTCGTGAATCCGGTGCTGGCCAAAGCCATGGACAAAGTTCTGATTCTCCATGCCGACCACGAGCAAAACGCTTCCACTTCGACGGTACGGCTGGCGGGCTCCTCGGGCGCTAATCCATTCGCGTGCATAGCCGCCGGTATCGCATCGTTATGGGGCCCCGCCCACGGCGGCGCCAACGAAGCAGTACTTGAAATGCTCGCGGAGATCGGCAGCAAAGATCGCATCCCGGAATTTATCGAACGCGCTAAGGACAAAGACGATCCGTTCCGGTTGATGGGGTTTGGCCATCGCGTCTATAAAAACTACGATCCGCGCGCAAAAGTCATGCGTGCCGCATGCCACGAAGTGCTGGATGAATTGGGGATCGAAGACGACCCACAGTTAGAGATCGCCCAGGAGCTCGAAAAGATCGCTTTGGAGGACGAGTATTTTATTTCGAAAAAGTTATATCCAAACGTCGATTTTTATTCGGGGATTATTTTGCGCGCAATGGGCTTCCCGAACAACATGTTTACCGTGTTGTTCGCGATCGGGCGCACCGTGGGCTGGATCGCACACTGGAAAGAAATGCTGGCGGATCCGACGAAGAAAATTGGCCGCCCGCGACAACTGTACACCGGCCAGACGCAGCGCGCTTTTGCCGCGGTAGACAACCGCTCGCACACCAAGAAACCGAACTGGTGGTCGTTGTGGAGCCGCACTAACAACAACAATTAATCGGTCGTTCGCTATCGACCTGGCCCACCGCAACGCCGTGTTATTGGCCCGAATAGATTTCGGAATCGGGGTTGAACGCTAACCAGGCGAACGCAAAATGCACACCGTCGTTCATCGCATCTAACGACTCTCCTTGAAGCTCACCGTTCACGGCGCGGCCGAACATATCCCACTGGGATCCGGTTTCGCGATCAACCACCCGGCCGTCTTCGACGTCGAATGTTAATACGTCGCCGCCATGCCGACGGTCGTAGGCGGCGGCCGATGGAATCGATCGCGAATCCGCGATTGTGCCGTCATCCAGCACCGACAATGTGCCGTCGCGGCTGAATACCACCATTGGCACGGTGTTAATCGTGTCGTTGATAACGGGTTGCGTCTTAAACGCGCTGAATGGATAGAGGCGGTGCACACCGTCTACCGACACATTGATCACACGCTCCATGGCCGGTAATCGCGAATCGACCGGATCTCGGAACAGAAACGGTTGTTGGCCGATACGATCGTATCCGCGATATGGATTATTGCCGTAGGGACGACGGAAACCGGTATTGCGTGACAGCACGTCGCTAGTCGGAAAGGCACTGCGGAAATCTTCATAAGCGACGATACGGGCCGATACCGTCTGCAATACCGTGCCGGCGTAATCCCCAATAATGCCGCGGCCGGTAAATTGCTGCCACCACGTTTCGGTTTGCCGGTCGTACATTACCAAATCGCTTTTTCGCAATCGCCCGGTCGTGCCAAAGTCGAGAACCCGACCATCGACGCGCCGATCAAACACGATGGAGGCGTTACAGAGCGGGCAGAACGTTACTGAAATCGGTCTACCGTCAAGAGTGTCGTTGACAATCTCGTGGTACATCAGAATCTGCAGGGGATAGGCGCGCGCTTGTTCCCCAAGTTGCACGACGATGACCGGCTCACGGTCATCGAGCCAACTGCTCGCGTCGCTATGGGGTACGAATTTCGGATTATCGATCGCCGGTATGCCATCCTTCGGTGGTCCGCCCGACATTATTTCGCTGAAGTCCACGATGGCGTTGTCGAAGTTAGTCTTCGGCCACTCTCCGGAATCGCCCGGCGCAGGCTGTCCAAATGCTGTGAGACGCAGCACCCACCACAGTGCGATCGCGAGGATACTCGACCACAACAAGCGCCGTGGCCAGGGCTTCGAAATAAACGCAGAGTTCATCGTTATTGATCCTTAAGTTTTGAATCGTTTCGGTTGTTGGACATTCATCGCTCGCTAATTACTGCATAAAATTCTTTCGTTTGTCTGACGGCTACTGCAACCGCGGGCGACACAACGCGAGCAATGCCACCGGACCTAGCAATACGGTCAATGCCATCGCGGTGAATGCCATACCCCAGGCCGACGATTTCGATTCGCCACCGGCCAGATCCAATACCAAACCAAACACTACGGGCCCAATAAACGAACCCACGAACCCTAGCATTGAGTGCACCGCCATCGTCGCACCCCGGTAGCTCGGCTCGGCCGCGTCGACCAATCCCGCCGTGAGCGTCGCCGAATCGGCGGTAATCATAAATCCGTACATCACGAGTAGCACCAACACCCACCAAAACGGCGCAGTCGCGGAAAATCCCAGGGCCACCGCCAACCCCGCCGATAGCGACATCGCCACGACCAAGGTAGCTACACGGCCGCACCGGCCCGCAATTTCATTGGTGATAATACTGGCCGGCAACCCGGCGAGATTAATGATCGCTGCAATCGTGGCCGCGCTATACAAAAGCCCTATCGCCCCGTCGCTTTGAATCGATTGACTGAACACGAGAAACGCCACGACCCAGGTGCGGAAACCAAATAATTCGGCATTATGCGCCGCATAACCCAACGTGAATCCTAGCGCGGGGCGATTCGAAAATACCGGTCGAAAATTTAGCCACCGCGAGGCGCTCCACACCCCGGCGGCCTTGGCGGGGAGCACGACCCAAACCAACAAAAACGCGAGCGCAGGACCGGCCGCGCAAACGCTAAAGACATGACGCCAACCAATAGACGGTTCCAACCATCCTGCCAAGAAGATCGAGACGCTGGCGCCGACGCCAAAGCTCGCCGTGTAAAAGCTTACAAACCGGCTGCGCAATCGAGCTGGCGCGATATCGGTTAGGGCTTTCAATCCCGGCATATAGGTACCCGCGAGACCGATTCCCTGCAGACACCGCCATAAGCTCGCCGAGACAAAACCATCGGCGGCGAGTCCGTATCCCAGCGCTGCTCCGAAGCTGACCAGCATCGAAGTCAGATAGACGCGTTTTGGGTCGACACGGTCGGTTATCGCGGTAAGTATGCCGACGGCGATGACATAACCGCCGAAGTACACACCGCCGATCCAACCGGCTTCGGTATTACTTAATGTCCACTCGGCTTGGAATCGGGGTATCAGGGTCGGGAAAGTCGCGAATGCCGTCATACCCAGCACTTCGCTCACACACATGACGACCAGGAGGAGGACAGGGCGGTGCAGCATCGGTGGATTATGCGCGACTTGGCCGCAATATCAGAAGCGGTATAACGCCGTCTTCAATAATATCCGGGCTTGGTTTCTTTCGACCTATGGATGTGTCACCATTTTCGCTGACTGGCGACAACAGTGGCGCCAGCAGTGTAATTCGAACTGCGCCGATATTGACTCGGTGCTGTTGCCCAACACATGAGTCAAGACATGCCCTCATCACACAACGAACCACCCGATACGCTAGATGTCCCACTCGAGATAGACCCCGGCGATTGGCAAGCGCGGCAAATCTACTTTTTAATGACGGGCATGGTGATTCCACGTCCGATCGGCTGGATATCGACCATATCGGCGGACGGCATAAATAATCTCGCGCCGCATTCGTATTTCAATGCGGTGGCCCACGACCCGCCCCATGTAATGTTCAGCTCATCGGGCATCAAAGATACGCTGCGAAATATCAAGGCGGTACCGGAGTTCGTTGTGAATATCGTAACGCTCGATCTCGTGGAGCGGATGAATTTTACATCGACGGATTTCCCCGAAACCGAGGACGAATTTTCGTGGGCAGGGCTCACGCCGACACCGTCGCGATGCGTCCGCCCGCTTCGCGTGGGGGTTGCGAAGTCCCATCTTGAATGCCGTTGTAGCAATATCGTGCAAGCCGGTAACGGGCATATTGTAATCGGCGAAGTCGTGCACATTCATGTCGAACCATCAGTCTGGAAAGACGGCCGCATCGATCCCGCTTTGCTCAATCCGGTATGCCGGCTTGCGGGTTCGGGATACGCGCAACTTGGTACTATATTTGACATTCCAAGACCCGCGTGGCGCGATGTACAACATACGACGGCACTCGAAGGCATGCCCGGGCGCAAGGCTTAAGATGAAATGTTCAGTGTATAAAGGCGAGCGACGCCAAGACAGTTATTTATTTGTCCCTGCCGAACACGAATTGTCGCAAGTTCCGAAGGCGCTGCTGGATATGTT
The DNA here is from genome assembly GCA_029862885.1 of Gammaproteobacteria bacterium. GTDB lineage: Bacteria > Pseudomonadota > Gammaproteobacteria > Arenicellales > JAOTWM01 > JAOTWM01. The sequence goes on along the minus strand of JAOTWM010000006.1, from coordinate 12,010 downwards.
GGGCACCTTGAGCTTGGTTTTGACGATGGACTTAACGCCCACCACCAAACTCGCTCAGGCGGACCCCGCGTCGGTCTTCGAAAAGCTAAAAATTCACGGTTATTTTTTGCAGCTGCCCCCGGGCGATCCGGTTCACTAGCGACGATCATGCTCACGAAAATCCTGTATACCATCGCCGTCGCCGTTGCGGTGTATCTGTTTTATCGAGGCCGCGGCCGTCGGGCCGCTGCACCTCCGCCACAACGTCAAGCACCACCGAAATCGACGATCTCTCCGCATCTCATTGCCTACTCTTTTCTAGGAATATTAGCGGTGGTCTCAGCGGTGCTGTTCTACCTGAATTGGAGCGACGACCATCGCGTCATTGAAATTCGAGTCACCAATTCCCGTACGGGCGATGCCACCTCATACCAAGCACAGAAAATGACGATCGAAGGGCGTTCATTTGAAACATTGGACGGGCGCGCCGTAACCTTGGGCGCCGACGACCGCATCGAGATGCTCGAGCCGGAGTGATACTATGTCGTACTGTCGCAAGACCCGCGCCTATGATCGAGCTGGGGAACCATCGTGACACAGATCGTGTCAATATTTATAGGCAGATCGCTCGCCATCGATACAGCACTGACGGAATGTCTATCATCGCGGAGGAGTTATGCAGCGGAAATCAGCCGTACTATTGAGGATCTGGGTTATAGCATGGTTGTTCTGGACCACGACGGCCTACGCCGGGCCAGAGCTCATCGATCCATTTATTGGTGAATACACCGGACAGGCGAAAGTAGAAGTCGATGGAGTCGAACATAATCGAGATTTAAAGGTTAGCATCGCCCATACCAAGGGTGGATTCAATGTGACCTGGGATACGACGAAGATTAAAGCGTCCGGCAAATCCAAGACCAAATCGTACTCAATCAACTTTGTTTCGAGTCCGCGACCCAACGTGTTTGCGTCCGCGATGAAAGTCAACGTGTTTGGCGGCCACGTGGCACTTGACCCGATGCAAGGCGACCCCTACGTATGGGCGCGCATCGAAGGTCCTACCCTTACGGTCTACGCGTTGCATATTCTGGATGATGGCGGCTACGAAATGCAGGTCTACGATCGAACCATTGCTGAGGGCGGACTTGAATTGCGCTTTTCCCGCATTCGCAATGGCACCTCGTTGCGTGACATCCGTGCATCGCTAGGCAGAATAGGGAGCGGCGGTTAATCAGACGGCGGTTTTCGGCTACGCGTCCAACCGCCCGACGGATGACCAGCGGCAATTAATCACGGTGGTAATCGCGAGCTTGTGTTTCCCAGCACTGACACCGCCGCGGGTCAATCCCAATGCATAATCACTTTACCGGACTGCCCTGAGTCCATGATCTTAAACGCAGAATCGAACTGATCGATAGCATAACGATGCGTGATGATTGGCGCGATGGCTAAACCGCTTTGCAGCATGCTGGCCATCTTGTACCAGGTTTCGAACATCTCTCGGCCATAAATGCCCTTTACGACCAAGCCCTTGAATATTATTTGATTCCAGTCGACCGCGAACGGTTCCGGTGGAATGCCCAGCACGGCAACACGGCCACCATGATGCATAGCTTGGAACAGATCATGAAATGCGCTGGCATTACCCGACATCTCCATACCCACATCGAAGCCTTCCGTCATACCGAGTTCACTCATTACGTCATCCAGCGACTCGTGCTGTACATTTACGGTTCGCGTCGCCCCCATCTGTGCAGCCAGAGACAAGCGGTAATCGTTGACGTCGGTGATAACCACGAACCGCGCCCCGACGTGCCGAGCCACGGCCGCGGCCATCACACCGATCGGACCCGCGCCGGTGATTAATACATCTTCACCCACCAAATCGAACGACAGCGCCGTATGTACCGCGTTGCCGAGCGGATCGAGTATGGCGGCCACGTCATCGTCAATGACATCCGGCAACTTAAACGCGTTTACCGCGGGGATCGCAAGATACTCCGCAAAGCACCCGGGTCGATTTACACCGACGCCCACCGTATTACGACATAAATGCCGCTTGCCGGCTCGGCAGTTACGACAGTGTCCACAGGTAATGTGGCCTTCGCCGGAGACCCGCTCGCCGCGACGATACCCACGAACCTCGCCGCCCATATCCACGATCTCTCCCATGTACTCGTGGCCGACCGCCATGGGCACCGGGATCGTTTGCTGCGCCCAATTGTCCCAGTGGTAGATATGGATATCCGTTCCACAGATCGCCGTATTCTTAATTTTAATGAGCACATCGTTGTGACCGACTGAGGGTTCGGTAATATCATCGAGCCAAATTCCGGGCTCGGCTCTACTTTTTACCAATGCTTTCATTTATCCGCCCCGATTTCTATTGGTTAACTGGTAACTCCAAGTTCGCGGCCGACGTTCACGAACGCCTCGATCGCCGTATCGAGTTGCTGGCGGTCATGGGCTGCTGACATCTGCGTGCGAATTCGCGCTTTCCCTTCCGGTACCACTGGATACGAAAATGCGACAACGTACACACCGCGTTGCAACAACCGCTGCGCCATGTCGCCGGCCAGTTTTGCATCGCCCAACATGATCGGAATAATCGGATGGTGACCCGAAATCAGGTCAAACCCCGCGGCCGCAAGTTCCGCCCGAAAATAGTCTGTGTTGTCCCAAAGTCGATTCCGCAAATGTGGCGACAATCGCATCATGTCCAGCACTTTTATCGATGTCGCAACGATAACCGGCGCCAGCGAGTTGGAAAAGAGATAGGGGCGCGAGCGCTGCCGCAACCAATCGACAATTTCCTGCCGCGCGGCGGTATACCCGCCTGAAGCGCCGCCGAGTGCTTTGCCGAACGTACCGGTAACAATATCGACGCGATCGATTACGTCGCAATACTCATGGGTACCGCGGCCTTCGTTACCGACGAATCCCACGGCGTGCGAATCGTCCACCATGACGATTGCGTCGTACTCATCGGCGAGATCGCATATGGTCTTTAGATCCGCGAATGTCCCGTCCATCGAAAACACACCGTCGGTGGCGATCAAGCGTACACCGCAGGCTCGGGTCGCCTCGAGTTTTGCACGCAGATCCTGCATATCGTTATTGCGATAGCGTTCGCGACGCGCTTTACACAAGCGGATGCCGTCGATAATACTCGCATGATTGAGTGCGTCGCTAATGACCGCATCGTCCTCACCGAGCAACGTCTCGAACAATCCGCCGTTCGCATCGAAACACGATGAGTACAAAATCGCGTCGTCGGTGCCAAGAAATTCCGACAAATCGGCCTCCAGCTGCTTATGGATAGTTTGCGTACCACAGATAAAACGCACCGACGACATCCCATAGCCGAAGTCCAACAATGCTTGACGGGCTTCGTCGATGAGGTCACTGTGACCGGACAAGCCCAAATAGTTATTGGCACACAGATTGATGACTTCTGCGTCATCCGCGACTCGAACTAATCCGCCTTGTGGCGATCTGAGTATTCGTTCACTCTTGTATAATCCGGTTTCGCGCAGCCCCTGGGTCTGCCGGCGGAGTGATTCGAGGAATTTTTCGTTCATGATCTATAGAAATTTAAGTTGATCCTGCCAGGTAACCACCTGTGTATGCGATCACGAAATTAATACGCTATCTTCTCACGATGGCCGGTTCGGTAGCGATAGCAGCATTCGCGGTGCCCGTAATCGCGGATCAAACGCGACCCAGCGGCACCGCGGAAATCCCCACCGAATACGCCATCGATGACCCACCCGGCATCGGCCCACTACCGGCGTCCCCGCGTCAGGAACTCACGCTGGCGGTTGCAGAACTGGGCTTCGCCAATTTGACTTATAGAAAAAGCAACTCCGACTTTTTGAGCAATTGTCATGGCCCCGCGATCTGATTGGGCACGGGCGGAATCGATTTCAAGTAATCCACAATCGCTTCGATATCGGAGCCACTCAAGTGACGCAGACTCTCGTCGATTACGTCCACCATGACCCCACCGGCGAAGTCACCGTCCGGCTCCATTCCTTTGGTTAGGTAGCGAATGAGCGTGGTACGGCTCCAGCGTCCGATTCCAGTCTTGCGATCGGGCGTAATGTTTGGAACCGCGTCTCCATCTGGCCCATCCTTCGCCCCCGCAAGAAACAACTCGTCGTCCAGAACGCCAAACAGGTTGCGCGGCGTATGACATTCGCCGCAATGCATCAGCACGGTTACCAGATAGGCACCGCGGCGAACCGGTTCACTCATATCAATGGGGGGCTCATTCGGTTCGAAGAACAAGTACTTCCAAACCCGGTTAACGAACCGAAATTGTAGGTACCAAGGAAGGTCGTGCAGTTTGTCCGCTTGTGGCACTGGTTTTACGCTTCGAAGATACGTAAACAGCGCCTGGATATCTTCGGTTCGCATGCCGGAGTACGACGTGTAGGGAAACACAGGATAATAATGCAGGCCCTCGGGACCCTCGCCGCGCGTTACCGCTTTGCTGAAATCAGCAAGGCTCCAAGCTCCGATCCCGTGGCTCGGGTCAGGTGTGATGTTCGGCGAGAAAAAAGTCCCGAATGGGGTGTTGAACGCCCGCCCCCCGGCGAGATACACGCCATCGTTGTCAAGATCCGTGTGGCATACGGCACAGCCTCCCGCTCGGAGCACGTATTCGCCGCGCTCGATCAGCGATTGCCCCGGCGCCACTGGCGCCAATAGCGACACGAAAACACCGAACACGAGCGCCGTAACTCGCGTTCGATCTGTACGGCCGTGAATCAGCCTACCCGTATAAAGTCAAAGGCGAAACCTACCTACTCCTTCTTCTTCCGGAACGTCTCGTGGCAACCCTTGCAAGCGTCCCACACCCCGTCCAGTTTCCCGCCAAACGCATCCGCGTCAGCACCTTTTACGGCCACGGAGAAGGCACTGACCGCGCTCTCTAGATCGCCCGCCTTTTCCTGAAATTCATCCCACCGTTCCCAGATGACCGCCTTGGCGCTGCTCGGCGTGTCTTCCATAACAAACGCATTTTCCTCGAATGCGCTCACGATCATCCCACTCAGCGCGGCCAGCGCATCTATGTGGGCGACCAGCTGCTCGTTATGATCGACTCCACCGTAGGCGATTTGGGCGATGGCACCCGCGTGTCCGCCCTGAGCTGCCATGACGCCCTGTCGATATTTGATCGGCCCTTCCTGAGCGCCGATACTGCCCGCCAACACAAACAACGCAAGAGATAATGTCAATCTCGTTATACTTTTCATTGGGCCTCCAATTGATTGGTGCTGCTCGCTTCGGTGTTGAGAGTACGGGCAATTACTTTTTCGGGTTGTGACTCTTAACTTTCGATTTAGCGACGCGGGAGAAATTCCAAAATGAGGTCGGGATGGCCAGACAAACCCAAATAGTTATTGGCACACAGGTTATTGGCTTCCGAATTATCGACCACTCGAACTAATCCGCCTCGTGGCGATCTGAGTAATCGTTCGCTCTTATATAATATAATCTGGATTCCCGCAACTCCTGATTCTGCTGCCGGAGCGATTCTAGAAATGCTTTGGTCATGAGTTGGAAGTTGACTGAATGATGCAGGATAACCACGCGTGTACACGATCAGGATATTAATACGCTATCTTCTCACGATGGCCGGCTCGGTAGCGATAGCCGTATTCGCGGTAACCGCAATCGCGGATCAAACGCCGCCCGGCAGCACCGCGGAAATCCCCACCGATTACGCCATCGATGATCCACCCGGCGCCGACTCACTGTCGGTATCCCTGCGCCGGGATCTCGCGCTGGCCGTTGCACGGCTCGGCGACGACTACGTGCCACGCACCGAATACCTGCGCGACGACGGCCAGCCGCGTTACACCAACCGCCTGGCGCTCGAGGACTCGCCGTATTTACTGCAGCACGCCCATAACCCCGTGAACTGGTATCCCTGGGGTGACGAAGCCATGGCGGCCGCGCGCCAGGCGCAGAAACCGATATTCCTGTCGATCGGCTACTCGACCTGCCATTGGTGTCACGTTATGGAGCGCGAAAGCTTCGATAACGAAACCATCGCCCGGCTGCTTAACGAAAACTTCATCGCCATCAAGGTCGATCGGGAACAACGCCCGGATATCGACGAGATATACATGACGGCGGTGCAGATGATCAGTGGCCAAGGCGGCTGGCCGATGTCCAATTTTCTGATGCCCGACGGCAAGCCGTTTTACGGCGGAACTTATTTTAACCCGGAGCAATTCAGCGAATTGTTGGAGCGAGTCATGACCGTTTGGGAAACACAGCGTGACATGCTCGCCGACAATGCCGGCGTCGTGACCGATAATCTCAAACTGGTGTTGAATTCGACTCAGCAAGGCCCAGCGATAACGGCTGAGACCATCGAACGGGCTATCGCTGAGGTACTCGCAGAATACGACTCCGAATGGGGCGGATTCGGTATCGGACCAAAGTTCCCGCGCGAGTCGGAATTACTGATGCTGTTGCGCGCAGCGCAACGCGACGGTAATGCCGAGGCACTTAGTGCCGCCGACAAAACCCTGGAGGCGATGGCCCAGGGCGGGATTTTCGACCAAATCGGCGGCGGCTTTCACCGCTACGCGACAGACCGGCGCTGGGTGGTGCCGCATTTCGAGAAAACGTTGTATAACCAAGCGTTGTTGGCGCGCGCCTATACGATCGGATTTCAAATTACCGGTAAACCCCAACACCGTCGAGTCGCCAAGCAGACATTTGCCTATGTGCTACGGGACATGCGCCACAGCGATGGCGGATTCTATTCGGCCACCGATGCCGATAGCGAAGGCCGCGAAGGGGCGTTTTTCGTGTGGACCGCCGAGCAACTCGATCGCGAGCTTGAGGCCGATGACGCGCGCCTCGCCAAATCGGTATTCGGCATTACGGCACACGGCAATTTTGAAGGCGCCAATATCTTACACCTGCCGGAGTCCCTGGAAGATTACGCGAGCCGCCACGACAGGCCGATCGACGCACTGCGTTCGCAGCTCGACAGGATTCGAGACCGGTTGCGCCGCGCGCGCGATCGACGTGAGCGGCCACTGCGTGATGAGAAGGTCTTGACGGCGTGGAACGGCATGATGATCACGACGCTGGCCATCGCTTCCGATGTGTTGGGCACGCCGGAGTATTTGCGCGCCGCAACCGATGCGGCGGCGTTCCTATGGAATCGCAATCGCGACGATCAGGGTCGCTTATATCGAATCAATTCAAATGGCCGGCGCTCGATATCGGCCACCCAAGAAGACTATGCCTATCTGTCCGAGGCGTTGATTACGTTGTATGACGTGACCGGCGATCGGCTATGGTTGAATCGCGCGGTGAATCTCGCGCGCACAATGCTTGCGTTGTTTTGGGACGAGTCCTATGGCGGCTTTTTCATGGTATCGAATCGCTACGATCCGCACCTTATCATTAGACCTAAGAATTCGCAGGACGGGTCGATTCCGTCTGGAAGTTCGGTCGCGGTGCGCGTACTTGCGATGCTCGCGCAGCGGACCGATTATGACGAGTTTTCGAAAAAAATAGCAGCGACGCTGGCCTCGCACGCCGCATTCATCGACAAGTATCCGTCCGCTTTTTCGTATATGCTGGCCGGTGCCGACGAATGGTTTTCCGGCGCAGTTGGCGCACGCCAATACGCGGCACGCGGACACATCACGGTCCAGGCTGTCATCACTGAAGCCGATTCAGTCACTATGCGACTCCGGCTACAACTCGCGATGGATAATGATTGGTTGGTACCGGCCCGCGGCGCGTCCGCAACCGGCATGACCGCCATCGATGTGGCACTGGATGGCAACTCGCCGTGGCGGCTTGCATCGATACAATACCCGAAACCGCGCGATGCGAGTATCGGCGCCGAGTCGGTACCCGTTTATCGGGGCAATGTGGAGTTGACCGCGCAGCTTGAACATCGCACCGGTATCACCTCCTCACCGCCAATACCGATTGTTCCGCTGACGGTGCGTCTGCAAAGTTGCCACACGGGAGCTTGCCTGGAACCCGAGAGCGTGCGTCTCGAGTTGCCACACCAGCCCGTGCCATTCTAGCGGCATCGAACATTCGCGTGAGACAACGACGCGAGCCGATTCTGCGCGCATCACCGTTGTAACGAGCGCTTGATCATCGAGTCCGCAGTGGCTTCGATCGACTCGATTTGCTTGGGGAAATTGGCGTTAAGGGCCAACCACCATTTATCACGGCCCCGGTCACGAATATCCCCGGGCGTTGGGCCGCCGGCATTATTAATCCGAATATCGATACGATCCGACATCTCCAGCGCCGCCACGCGGCCTTCGGGAGTGGTGATATCGGTGCATACCGTATCGACCCGTCCGGGCGCGACCGCTGCCACTTCGCCAACCACCTCATCGAGCGTCGTCTGAGTTCAACCGCTTAACAGCACATTGACTCCTTCGCGCACCAGCGACATGGCAAAGGCTTCGCCAAGATCTTTGCTGAAGGCCTCTACCAACGCACTCTTACCCGCTATTCCTAAATCCACACGATGTCCTCATCGGCCAAAGGTTGGCAACGAATACCCTAGCCCGATTTATTCGCACCTGAATTGCAGGCTAGGAACTAGCCCTAAGCCTAATGAGTTGGTTCTGCTAAGATCAATGGGCTATTCGAATATTTGGTATTTACCCTAGTGCGGTAACCATTATTTCTAACCAGCGAGTAATGTCGTATGTATCTACATCACTGTACTTGGCCCGAAATCGAGAGTTACCTAAGCGAATCCAGTGGCATACTCATCCCGATCGGATCGACCGAACAACACGGCCCGAATGGACTCATCGGCACGGATGCGATCTGCCCAGAAACGATTGCCAAAGGCGTCGGGGCGACGGCCAATGCGCTCATCGCGCCCACCATCAACGTCGGAGTGGCGCAACACCATCTGGGGTTTCCCGGAACGATAAGTCTGCGGCCATCCACATTAATTGCCGTGATCAAAGATACGATCGACTCCTTGAGGCTGCACGGTCTTAATCGCTTTTACTTCCTCAATGGGCACGGTGGCAATATTGCGACAATATCGGCTGCATTCTCCGAGATTTATTCCGCTGATAGCACTGGATCCGTACCCGGACCGACCATTCGCTTGCGGCTTACGAATTGGTGGCAAGGCGACGAAGTGCAAACACTGTCGCGCCGCCTGTATGGCAATGCCGAAGGCAGCCACGCCACTCCGTCTGAGGTGTCGGTCACCTATTTTGCATTTCCAGACTGCGTGAAGACAGTGCCTATGTCACCGAAAATTGCGCCGCGCGGCACAATTCGCGATGCGGCAGACTACCGTCGACAGTTTCCCGATGGCCGCATCGGCTCGGATCCTTCGCTCGCATCCGTCGAGGCCGGTGAACAACTCTATGCGGCCTCGGTGCGTGATATCACGTCCGACTACCGCGAATTCATGAGTCACGAATGAGAATTCGCACCATCTGCATTATTGCCGCTCAAGTATTTGCCACCATGAGCGGTTTGGCGATCGCGCCGGAGCTACCGGCACAGACCGAGGGGAGCAGCGCGGTCCGCGCGGCGGGTTGCTACATTGCGACTCCGCACGGCGTGGTAGTGAGTATTAACCGATTGCTCAATAAAATTCAGATGCCTATGGGCAGACATAAAAAGGGGGAAACGGCCGCACAGACGGCAGCGCGCGAAACCTTTGAGGAAACCGGCATTGCGGTCGAGGTGGGCGCGCCGATATTACACTTAGAAAGCCGCCAGATCGTACTGTTCGCGTGTACGCCACTCAGTCCGGTTGCCAATTACTCGGCATTATCCGCGCCGGATACGGTTGAGGTGTCTGAAGTGTTAGTTCTGGATCCCCATACCATGCAGAACGTCGATGGCAGAGTCGTCGATACCCCGTGGCGGTTCCCGAATACACGACTGCTACTGCGAATGCTTTACGTCGGCGCCGCCGCGCCGTAAGTCAACGGGTCATCGATAAACTGCCATGGTGTTGCCATATTTCGACGCAGTAATCGCCAACTTTAGACGCTAGGCTGCACCCAGATCGCAAACAGCCCAAATTATGGGCTGACTAAAGACTTACGATGGCCATGTTTCATCCTCCCGGCAGTAAGAATTCGGGCCGCCTTAGGCGGCTCTTTTTTTACAGGCAGTCCAAGCATCAGCCCATTTCATTGAGATCCGCAAGGTACCGAGCCCGGGTCCGATCCCACTCCTCATCGGCGGCACGCAGGTCCGTCGTACCGACATGTTGCATCCATTGTCTGGCGAGAATCAGAAACAACGATTTTTCTTCGGCCTGCCAGCGCTCGAAATCCCAACTTTGATTCTCGTCAACACGCAACTGACTGTTGAGATGCACTTCGGCGACAACTATGCCGACACCATCCACCACTACCTCACAGGGTTCACTGTCGTATTCGCTTTCTTCGAAGAAACGGATGCTTTCTGCGTCGGCCGCCGTCAGTTTTTCTATGACCACACCCGATACCGACGCTCCGGGCGCGACACGCAAGACTGGCACGGCTTCATCAATTGCGATTCGGGTGCAGTATCCCTCCAACCTCGCCGGCTTCAAACACCCAGCGTCGAGCGCCCGACCTAACACGATTTCGATTACATCGTGATCCATCAATGTGCCGTAGAAAAAGAAACGCATCGTGGCGATTAGGCTTCGATGGACGTCAGCGTCGATATGAAACGGGTAGTTCAGGACTACGATGAAAACAATTCGGAGCGCCCGATGTTGTCTGCAACGAAATCGACAAAGGCACGAACTTTAAGCGGCAGGTTTTTCTGGTTGGGATACAGCACATAAATACCGCGCTCTTGCTTGGTATGACCCGGCAATACTACTTGTAATCGCCCGGCCGCAATATCCGCGCTCACCATAAATTCCGGTACATAGGCGACACCATGGCCAGCCAATACGGCTTCATGAATCGCCGCATCACTATTTGTCTGCATGCGACTGCTAATCCGTACGGAGATCGTTCCGTTGGCACCTTGAAATCGCCAGTATGGGACGCCACTGCCTACAGTCGTTAAGGTAATACAGTCGTGCTCGGAAAGCTCTTCGGGTGATGTGGGAATGCCGTTAGCACCGAAGTATGTCGGAGTGGCACATACGATGAGCCTAGTGCCGCCCACCTTCCGCGCAACCAAGCTGGAATCGCTCAATATCCCGATCCGGACCGCCGCGTCGTAACCATCGCCCACCAGATCGACATAATCGTTGGTAAGTTCGAGATTGATGCTCAACGCAGGATAGCAGGCCAGCAATTGCTGCACTATGGGAGGCGTCAATAGTTGGCCGAGAATGAGAGACATACTGATTTTGAGCTCGCCGCTGGGTTGGCTTTGCATCGCCTTTACCGCTGCGGTCGCATCATCGACCGAGGTAACCACGTCACGGCAATAACCGTAAAAAATATCGCCGGCTTCGGTAAGACTCAGGCGCCGCGTAGTACGGTTCAGCAAGCGGACCCCAAGTCGATTCTCAAGCTGTGTAATGCGTTTGCTGACTACCGAACGAGACACCGCAAGGTCTTGGGCAGCACGCGTAAAGCTCATCGTCTTTACTACGCGCGCGAAGATCAGCATATCAGTAGAATTATCGACGGAGGCGATCATTAATTAGCGTCTATTTGTTACAAATTAGTGTACTTTAGTGCGATTTGATCGACAAATCGAGACCCCGGGCGGCCCATTCATCGCCTCGTGGGAGGCGTTTGATTCGCTGCCTCATTTCACACTGCAGCGCCGGGAAGATCGGGGCTCCGTAAGCAGGTATGATTGTTGACGGTAACGAAGCCTATAGTCGTGGATTCGGACCCGGGGCTATGGTGCGAAAACCACATCAACCATCAACGTCTAAAAATGGAGAACTCACTATGAGTGTCGCGCGCGTAACTGAAATTACTTCTTCTTCTAAAAAAAGCCTCGACGATGCGATGAAAGTTGGCATTCGTCGGGCCAATAAAACAATAAACGGCATAACCGGCGCATGGATCAAGGA